>DATJLY010000021.1:0-14072 GCA_035509095.1 Allostellaceae bacterium
TTCCGGCCAGATCCCCGCTGAGCAAGACTCGCCGATAGCTCAGCGCTTCCGCCACATGGATCCGCCGCACCGCATCGGACGCTTCGAGATCGGCGAGCGTGCGCGCGACGCGCAGCACGCGGTGATATCCCCGCGCGGAAAGCTTCAGCCGCTCGGCCGCCTCGGTCAGAAGGCGCCGCCCATCCGCCTCGGGCGCCGCGATCTCGTCGAGCAGCGCACCATCGGCTTCGGCCTTGGTGCGGATGCGCCGCTCGGGCGCCAGACCGGCATAGCGCAGGCGCTGAATCTCGCGCGCCGCGAAGACGCGGCCGCCCACCTCGGCCGAGCCTTCGGCGGGCGGCGGAAGGCTGAGGTCCGCCGCTTTCACCCCCGGCACCTCGATGTGGAGATCGATGCGGTCGAACAGCGGCCCCGAGATGCGCCCCTGGTAATCCGTCACGCATTTGGGCGCGCGCCCGCACGCGATCGCGGGATCGTCGAGATGGCCGCACCGGCACGGATTCATCGCGGCGACGAGCTGCACCCGCGCCGGATAGGAGACATGCGCGTTGACCCGGGCGACATTGACGCGTCCTGCCTCGAGCGGCTGACGCAGCGCTTCCAAGGTCGCGCGCTGGAATTCCGGCAGCTCGTCGAGAAACAGCACGCCCAGATGCGCGAGCGACACCTCGCCCGGCCGCCCGCGCGTGCCGCCGCCGATGAGCGCCGGCAGCGACGCCGAATGATGCGGATCGCGGAACGGGCGCTGACGCATCAGCCTGCCTTCGCGCAGCAGCCCGGCCACCGAATGGATCACGCTGACCTCGAGCGCCTCGGCCGGATCGAGCGGCGGCAACAGGCCCGGAAGCCGCGCCGCCAGCATCGACTTGCCCGAGCCGGGAGGGCCTATCATGAGGAGATTGTGGCCGCCGGCCGCCGCCACTTCGAGGGCGCGCTTGGCGGTCTCCTGGCCTTTCACATCCTTCAGGTCGAGCGGACTTGGCCCGGGCTCGGCGATCCGCGGCTCGGGCGGGCTCAATACCTGCGTGCCCTTGAAGTGATTGACGAGCGCCAACAGCGACGGCGCCGCCAACACCTCGAGCCCATGCGCCCAGGCCGCCTCGCCACCGCACGCGGCCGGACATAAGAAGCCGCGCGCGCCCCGCAACGCCGCCATTGCCGCCGGCAATACGCCTGCCACCGGCAAGAGCGAGCCGTCGAGCGACAGTTCGCCCATCGCGACATAGGCCTCGATCTCGTCCGCCGGCAGCACGCCCATCACGCCGAGGAGACCGAGCGCGATCGGCAGGTCGAAATGGCTGCCCTCTTTCAGGAGATCGGCCGGCGCCAGATTGACCGTGATGCGCCGCGGCGGAAGGGCCAGTCCCATCGCGGCCAAAGCCGCGCGCACGCGTTCGCGGGATTCGCCGACCGCCTTGTCGGGAAGCCCGACGATCGTGAAGGCCGGCAGGCCCGACGTGATGGTGACCTGCACCTCGACATCGACCGCCTCGACACCCTGGAATGCCGCCGTGCGGACCCGCGCGACCAACTGTCCCCCGCCTTTCGAGTGCGGTCGAGCCTACCGGAAGCGGTTCCCCCTTCCTAGCGGCGCTTGACCGGCAGAGGGTGGGCCGCCTTTATTGGGGCCATCCACCCTTTGCCGCGCTGGGAGGCGCCGCCATGGCCCGGGATTTCGAGGACCATTGCTGGAGCGACATCGTTCCCGCCGATATCTTGGACATCTATTCGCATTATATCCGTCCCGTCTCGGTCGGGCCGGCGCCGGCGCTCCTTGCGATCGACCTTTACGAGCTTGCCTATGAGGGCGGCGCGCGCAAAGTGTCGGAGCTTCACCACACTTATCCCAGCTCGTGCGGCGAGCATGCTTTCGCCGCGATCGAGCCGACCAAGCGGCTCTTCGAGGCATCGCGCCGCGCCGGGCTGCCGATCTTCTATTCGACCGGCGACACGCGCGCCGAAAGCCGGCCCCATCGCGTGACCGCCACGCGCCGTCAGGGCACTCCGACCGCGCCCGAGCTGTTCGCGATCCGACCCGAGTTCCGTCCCCAGCCGGGCGACGTCGTCATCACGAAACAGCGCGCCAGCGCGTTCTTTGGAACGCCCTTGACCGCGCACCTCACCCAGCTCGGCGTGCGCACTACGATCATCTGCGGCGAAAGCACGTCGGGATGCGTGCGGGCGACCGCGGTCGATGCCTATTCGCACGGCTTCAATGTCGTGCTGGTCGAGGAATGCTGCTTCGACCGCTCGATCCTGTCGCACAAGGTCAATCTGTTCGACCTGCATCACAAATACGCCGACGTCCTGCATCTGGACGAGGTGGTGACGCATCTCGCGGGATTGACGCCGCGGATGGCCGGCTGAGCGCGCGGATGGAAACGCCCGTCGACGAGGTCAGGGCCGAGCCGGTCCGGGCTCCGCCCTCCGACGCGCTCTGGCGCGCGGTAGAGCCGTTTTTCCGCAGCCGCGCGCGCGGCGCGCTCTCCATCGTCGGCGGGCTCGCGATCTGGGAGTTCTTGAGCCGCGTCGTCGTCAACAACGCGCTGTTCCTTGCGGCGCCGACGCAGATCGTCGGTGCGCTCGTCCATCTCAGCGAATCCGGCGAGCTGCAATATCACATCGCGATCAGCGGCCTCGAGTTCATCATCGGCTATGTGATCGCGAGCGTCCTCGGCATCGCGCTGGGCGTTGGCATGGCCGGCAGCCCCACCATCAAGCAGATGGCGCAGCCCTGGGTCTCGGGCCTTTATGCGACGCCCACGATCGCGTTGGCGCCCTTGTTCATCCTGTGGTTCGGCATCGGCATCTGGTCGAAGGTGATCGTGGTCGTGACCCTGGTGCTGTTCCCGGTGACCATCAACACCGAGACCGGCCTGCGCCAGACCAGCGAGCGGCTTGCCGAGATGCTGCGCAGCTTTGGCGCCACGCGCCAGCAGATCTTCTGGAAGCTGTCGCTTCCGTCGGCGACGCCGTTCGTGCTGGCGGGACTGAAGCTGGGCATTGGCCGCGGCCTGATCGGCGTCGTGGTGGCGGAGCTGTTCGGGTCGCGCGCCGGATTGGGGCGGCTCATCAGCCAATCGGCCGACAGCTTCAACATGCCCGAATTGTTCGCGGGCGTCGTGGTGCTGGCCGTCGCCGGCATCGTCATGACCGCCGGATTCTCGTGGCTCGAGGGCAAGCTCGTGCCGTGGACCAAGGATTGATCATGGGCGACAAGCTCACCGTCGCGCGCATCGGCAAGAATTTCGGCACGCTCGAGGCGCTGCGCGGCATCGATTTCTCGATCGCGGCCGGCGCGTTCGTGTCGATCGTCGGTCCCTCGGGATGCGGCAAGACCACGTTCCTGCGCATCGTCGCGGGGCTCGAGCCCGCCAGCACGGGCGAGGTCCGGATCGACGGACGCCGGGTCACGGGGCCGGGCGCCGACCGCGGCTTCGTGTTTCAGCAGGACAGTCTCCTCCCCTGGCGCACGGTGCTTGCCAACGCCTTCATCGGCCCCGAGATCGCCGGCAAGACCGGCGAGCCGGAGCGCCGCCGCACGCTCGAGCTTCTGCGGCTCGTCGGCCTCGGCGGGTTCGAGAATTACGTCCCGAAGCAGCTTTCGGGCGGCATGCGGCAGCGCGTCAACCTGGCGCGCGCGCTTGCCATCGACCCCGATATCCTGCTGATGGACGAGCCGTTCTCGGCGCTCGATGCGCAAAGTCGCGAGATCATGCAGACCGAGCTTCTGCGCATCTGGGAAAAAGGGCGCAAGACCGCGCTCTTTGTGACGCACCAGATCGACGAGGCGGTATTCCTGTCCGACCGGGTCCTGGTGTTTGCCCGCCGGCCCGGCCGCGTGCAGGAACAAGTGGAGATCGACCTGCCGCGCCCGCGGACCCTCGCGGTGAAGCGCACGCCCGAGTTCGTGGCCTATGTCGACCGCATCTGGAAGCTGATCGAGAACGATGTCCGGGAATCGGTGCTTCACGAGCATGTCTAGCGCGCCGCCCGTGCTAGACTGACGTACCGGAGGCAGTCCTTGTGACGGAAGAACGCGTCGAGCGGCGGCTGGCCGCGATCCTGTGCGCCGATGTCGCGGGTTATTCGCGGCTCATGGGCCTCGACGAGGAGGGCACGCTTGCCGCCTTGAAGGCGCATCGGCGCGAGGTGATCGATCCCGTGATCGCCGAGTATCAGGGCCGCGTCGTCAAGACCACCGGCGACGGCATGCTGATCGAGTTCGCCTCGGTCGTCGATGCGGTGCGCGCCGCCGCGGAGGCGCAGGCGCAAATGGCGGTCCGCAACGCCAACGTGCCCGATGACAGGCGCATCGCGTTCCGGATCGGCATCAATCTCGGCGACATCATCGTCGATGACGGCGACATTTTCGGCGACGGCGTCAATGTGGCTGCGCGGCTCGAAGCCCTCGCCGAGCCCGGCTCCATCTGCGTCAGCGGCGCGGTGCACGAACAGCTGGGCGACCGGCTCGAGCTCTCCTACACCGATCTCGGCGAGCACAGCGTCAAGAACATCGCGCGGCCGATCCATGTGTTCCGCGTCGGCGCACTGCACCTCGCCGAGGCGGCGGCGGCGCCGGCGGTCGTGCCGGCGCGCCCGTCGCGGCCCTCGATCGCGGTCCTGCCGTTTGCCAATCTGAGCGGTGATCCGGAGCAGGACTATTTCGCCGACGGCATGATCGAGGACATCATCACCGGGCTGTCGCACATCAAATGGCTGTCGGTGATCGCGCGCAACTCGAGCCTCGTCTACAAGGGCAAGGCGGTCGACCTGAAGCAGGTGGGACGCGAGCTCGACGTGCGCTATCTCCTCGAAGGCAGCGTGCGCCGCGTGGGCAACCGCGTTCGCATCACCGCGCAACTCATCCAGGCCGAGACCGGCAGCCATCTGTGGGCCGAGCGCTATGATCGCGACCTGACCGACATCTTCGCGCTCCAGGACGAGATCACGCTCGCCGTCGTCGCCGCGATCGAACCCAATGTGCGCGCCGCCGAGATCGAGCGCGTGCGCCACACAAGGCCCGACAATCTCGATGCCTATGACCTCATCCTGCGCGCGCTTCCCTTCGCCCCGCCCAATGCGGCGCCGGGCGAGACCGATGCCGCGATCTCGCTCCTCGAGCGCGCGCTCGAGCTGGAGCCACGGATCGCCAACGCGCACGCGCTGCTCGCGCGCTGTTTTCAGGCCCGGTATGTGGGGCGCGGACAGCATGACGAGGACCGGAACGCGGCCATTCTGCATGCCAACCGGGCGCTCGAGCTCGGCATCGATGATGCGTCGGCGCTCGCAAGCGCGGGCTTCGTCGTCTATCTTCTGGAGCACGACACCGAGCGCGCCTGCGCGGCGTTCGAGCGCGCGCTGGCCCTCAACCCGTCATCGATGATGGCGCTGACCTTCAGCGCGCTCACGCTCGCGTTCCAGGCCGAAACCGATCGCGCGATCGAGCGTGCCGAGCTCGCCATCAAGCTCAGCCCGTTCGACGCCATGTTGTTCGGCCCCTATACCGCGCTGGCGGCGGCCCACATCATCGCCGGCCGGCCCGAAGAAGGCGCCGCCGCCGCGCGGCACGCGATTCAGCTCAGCCCCCGGTTCTCGCTGTCGCACGTGTGGCTGACCATCGCGCTCGTCGAGATGAACGACCTCGCGGCGGCGAAGGCGGCCGGTCAGAAGCTTCTGGAGGTCGAGCCGGAATTCACCATCTCGGGCTTTGCGAAGCTCGCGCCGAGCGACGGGCGCAGCCTGGTCATCTCGAGGTTGAGCAAGGCAGGGTTGCCGGCATAGCGTCGGCGCGGCCGTTGCGGCCACGGCAGCCATCGAGGAAAAGCGTCACGGTCTGGCGCACAGACCGCTCGATTTCCTTTTGGCTCATGCGCGGCGCCAGGCCCAGCGCGCTGCGGCATGGGGCGGCAAGCACCATGGCGACGAATTGCTCGGCGGCGAAGACGGGATCGTCGAGCAGAAGGGTCCCGCGCTCGACCTCGCGCGCGAAGAGCTTGGCAAGCCGGCCGCCGCCCGACCGGCTCGGCTCGGTGATGATCCGGGCAAGCTCGGGGAAATGCGGCGCCTCGGCGACGATGACGCGGTAAAGCCGCAGAGCCTCGTCCGACAGCGCCGCGGCCAGTATCTGGTGCGCCGCCCAGCTCAGCGTCTCTTCAAGCGGCGCCGGCTCCATCAGCTTCGCCTCGAACGGCACCGCCCATTGGCTCATGAGATGCCGGATCACCGCGCGGAACAAGTCGGCCTTGTCGCGGAAGCGATGATAGAAGGTGCGCTTCGCGATGCCGGCCTTGGCGGCGATCGCTTCGATGCTCGTGGCGCCGAACCCGTCGGCGAGGAAGAGCCTCGTCGCCACGGTGACGATCCGGTCGCCCAAGGCGGCCGCGTCGGCGCGGGTCGGCCGGCCGCCGTGACGGGCAGCCGGCCTGATCTCATCCGCGTCCATGCCGATCCCGATCATCAGCGGTAGTAGTAGCCGCCGTGCCAGTAGCCGTGCGGCGGCGGGCCGTAATAGCCGCCAGCCGGATAAACCACGCAGCCCGACAGCAGGGCCGCCAACGCCCCGATCGCCAGGATCGGCGTCAGCCGGCGCAATCCGCGTGTGGTTTTAAGCGACGTTTTGACGGACATGGTCTGCTCCTTTCCAGCCTTTCCCGGCCCTCTGGGGCCCGGTCGCTGGCGCCGTGCTCTCCTCGGGCATCAACGCTTCGACCTTCCCTTTGTCATACGCGATAAAATATAAAACGCGCCCGTCGCGTTCCAAAATATTTCTTTGATATCTGAATATTGTCACGGGGATGTTTGTGGCAGACGCCGCTTTATCAAGCCTGGGCAGCGCGATGTCCCATTTTGGTTCTTTGCGCCAAATCAGACCCATCGCTAGGAATTCGGCCATCGGCCGTGACCCGAATGCGGCCTGCCGCCGTTCCGCGTCCCTGGCGCGGCAAACCGGCCGGCATCGCCGTCAAGAACCGGCAATCGACGCTCAAACCCGCAGCGAAAGGTTCCTAGCCATGCGTTCCTTCATCGACCGGACCGCCACGATGGCGGCCGCATCCGCTTTTCTCGGCGCCTGCCTGCTTGTCTTGCCGCTGGGTGCTTCGGCGCAGCAATCGACGCCGCCGATGTCGCCATCCCCGGCCCCCGCGGCAACGATGAGCGCGCCTGCGGCCCCGGCCGCCAAATCCACCCGATCGAGCAAGGTCGAGGCGCGCATCAAGAGCCTTCACGCGCAGCTCAAGATCACGCCCGACGAGGAGCAGGATTGGTCGGTGGTCGCGCAGACCATGCGCGACAATGCGCAGAAGATGGACGAGCTCGTTCAAGAGCGCCAGGAGAAGCTCGGCACCTTGAACGCCGTCGACGACATGAAGTCTTATCAGGCGATCGCCCAGGCGCATGCCGACGGCATGCAAAAGCTCGTGCCGGCCTTCGAAGCGCTTTATGAGAAGATGCCCGCCGCGCAGCAGAAGCGCGCCGACGTGGTGATCAACGAACGCACGACGGCGCGCCGGGGCCCGGCCAGCCGAAAGGGCTGAGTCATGCCGCGAACCGTTCCGCGCTGGCGCCGGCTGCGCTTGGCCGTCGCCGCGTTGGCCGTGACGGCGATCGCCGGCGGCTTAGCGGCGCCTTCGGTTGCCGCTCCGCGCGATCGTGGGCGCCATCCGGTGCACCATGGCTATCGTCGACCGCCGCCGGCTTACGGCTATGGCGTCCCGACCTATGTTCCGGCGCCGCCGCCGCTCGTCTATTCGCCGCCGGCCTACGCGTCGCCGTTCAGTCTGGGATTGTCGTTCAATATACGCTGACGCGCCGGATCGATGGCGCGGGCGTGCCCGGTTTCGGCGAGAAGCCGGTCAACCAGCGCCTCGACCCGCTCCAGCCGCGCCTCGAAGGCGGGCGCCGGATCCTCGTCGATCAGAGCCTTCAGGCGCTCGCGGAAGCGGGGTTCGATCCTGAGCCGCGCGGCGATGGCGCGCACAAGCGGCTTATCGCCGGGCGTGACGCGCACATTGGTTTGGACCGTCGTCATGGTTAGCGGCCTCCGGACCGGATTAGGCAGGCTCCTCGACGGGTAGATACGACGAGTTTCGGCGCTCGGATCGACGCCCGCACCTTATTTGGAGGAGGATGAAGCGGCGATCCTGGCGCGCCAGCGTCCCAGCGCGTCCTTCAGCGTGCCGGCAAAGCTGACGCGCTCGGCCGGAGCAAGGAAGCGTCCCAGCTCGACGCGGCGCCCATGGGATGCGACGGTCAGCGCGCCACGCTCGTCCGAAGGATCGAGCGAGACACGGAGCCAAAAAGGCTCGAACTGCCAGTGTCGGCGTTCGCCGCGGACGGAGACGCGGTCGACGGTAAGCGCCTGGTCGGTCAGGCGGACCCGTTCATGCTGTTTCGCGCTGCGGTAGCTTGCCTTCAGGGCGACATAGACGAGAAGCACGTCGAGCCCGAAAAAGCCGAAGATCGGCCAGGCTCCGACGATGACGCAAACGATCCCGACCAGGACGCTCAGCGCGGCAAGGCCCGCCATGATGATGATGAAGGCGCGCGGCGGCAGGCTGCGATGGGGGTTCAGCACGGAATCGAGGAAGACGTGCCCATCCTCGGGGGGATCGATATCCGCCATTTGCAGCCCTTTGACGCGGAAAGCATAAAACCCGCGCCCAGCGGCTTCAAGCCGCACCCCTTAATAATACGTTAACCAAACCTACATGACCATCACTCGCCCGATGCGGCGAGGGGAGGCTTTCGTGGCCGTCCAGCATGACCAACTCTTTGCGGTCGATCGCGATCGCTCGCCACTGCGCTATCGCGGCGCTAGCCTCGTGATATTGGCACTCAGCCTTGCCGGCTGGATCGCGTTCATCCTTGGCTTTATGGCGCTCTTGCGGCTGTCGTTCTGATCCCCATGCGACGGTGCACCGCACCCTGACCCAAAAGTGATCCGAGGCTAAAGCGTCGGCGTAGAGTAGGCTGCGCACACGCTACCGCGCTTCGTCGACGAGGGGGCGCAGCGGTTCGTCCAGAGCCAAACGAATGCTGCCACAGGCTGATGGTTCCGGTCGGGATCGCTACCGTTTCCTCAAGGGGGGCCGTTGCTGAGACTGTTTCGCCATTATCTGTCTGGCCCGGCACTGTTTTTGTGCCTGTGCGAATTCACCGTCGTGGCGCTTGCCTTGTACGTGGCGGCCACGGTCCTGGTGCCGCCTGACGCCCAGACCGGCGCGCCGGTGGCACGCTATCTCGCCGCCGCGCTGGTGCCGGCCTTCGTCAATGCCGTGCTGATGTACTCGATGGGCCTTTACGATGTGCGGCATGTCGCCAATCTTCGCCGCGCCTTGCCTCGGCTCGCGGTCTGTCTGTGCGTGGGCGCGCCGCTTCTTGGCAGCACCCTCGTCTCCAACAGCACGACCGGTAACGAATTCGTGTTCTATGCGACCTGGACCGGCCTGGTCGTGACCTGCGTGCTGGTCGGGCGGATCGTCGCGATCCCGCTTTCCCGGTCGCGCTTTCCCGGCCGCCGGGTCCTCGTCATGGGCGCTGGACGCCTCGCCGCCGAGATCGAGCAGATGATGAAGACGCAGAGCCGCTCGGGAACGGAGGTGGTGGGCTACGTCGCGGCCGACGACGACATGTTCGAGGTGCCGGAGTCCCGCGTCACCACCAGCCGCTCGAAGCTCAAGGATATCGCGCGCGAGACCGGGGCCACCGAGATCGTGGTTGCGCTCGACGACCGGCGTGGCATGCCGCTTCAGCCGCTGCTCGACGCGCGGATGGAGGGCATCACCGTCACGCCCCACCTGAATTTCTGGGAGCGGGAGACCCGGCGGCTCAACCTCGCCTCGCTCGATCCGGGCTGGCTCATCTATGGCGACGGGTTCCATTTCGGGTCGTTGACCAACCGAGTGCTGAAGCGCCTCCTGGACATTCTCGCCAGCTTGACCCTGCTCGTGCTGACGCTGCCGACCCTGCTGCTTGCGGCGATCGCGATCAAGCTCGAAGGAAAAGGGCCGGTCTTCTACCGTCAGGAACGTGTCGGGCGCCGCGGCCGGACCTTCCACATCTACAAGTTCCGCACCATGCGGGTCGATGCCGAACAGACCATTGGGCCGCAATGGGCCACGGTCAAGGACCCCCGGGTGACACGCGTTGGCAGCTTCTTGCGGCGGATGCGGATCGACGAGCTGCCGCAGATCATGAACGTGCTCAAAGGCGAAATGAGCCTTGTGGGTCCCCGGCCGGAACGTCCGACCTTCGTCGAGAGCCTCAACGCCCAGATCCCTTTCTATAACGAGCGCCATGCGGTTCGGCCCGGCATCACCGGCTGGGCCCAGGTCAGCTACCCGTATGGGGCATCGACCGAGGATGCCCGCGAGAAGCTGTCTTACGACCTCTATTACATCAAGAACTTCAGCTTCGTGTTCGATCTCCTGATCCTGCTGTCGACCGCCCGGGCCGTGTTCTTCGACGACGGCGCCCGCTGATTGTTAAGGAACGTTGACGGAAAAGTTTACACTTTTGCCTCAACGTTGCCTGTGTGTAACTGTATGTATCTAGCATATATAGCCAAATTTATCCTTGGCCTCGATCTTGCTTGGCGAACCCCCGAGGGGTGTGCCATGGAAGACCTGGACGGTACGGTGACGTCACCAGCGGAATGGCGGGAGAAGAATAGGGGGCTGATGCTCGCCCTGAGCGCCTGCCTCGCCCTGTGGCTGTTCACGATCTGGCTGGTGATCCGGTAACCGGTTTGCTGTTGGCTGCGTTTTGACGTGCGCCCAGCGGTCCTCCAGGATCGGAGGATGACGAAGTCCGATGCGGAGAAATTCTTCGCCCTTTTGGCGAAGGATCGGCCCGACCCCACAACCGAACTCGACTACATAACCCCTTACACGTTGCTGGTCGCCGTGGTGCTATCGGCCCAGGCGACCGACGTAAGCGTGAACCGGGCCACCGAGGCGCTGTTCCGGGTGGCGGACACGCCCGACAAGATGCTCGCGCTCGGCGAGGCGCGGCTCACCGAGTATATCCGCACGATCGGGCTCTTCCGGACCAAGGCCAAGAACGTGATCGCGCTGTCGCGGATCCTGGTCGAGCAGTATGCCGGCGAGGTCCCAAAGACCCGCGAGGCCCTCGAAGCGCTCCCCGGCGTCGGGCGCAAGACCGCGAATGTGGTCCTGAACGTCGCGTTCGGCGAGCCGACGATCGCGGTCGACACCCACATTTTCCGGGTCGGCAACCGCACCGGCCTCGCACCCGGGAAGACGCCGCGCCAGGTCGAGGATGGGGTCGAGCGCATCGTGCCGGACGCCTACCGGCGGGGTGCGCACCACTGGCTCATTCTGCACGGGCGCTATGTCTGCCTCGCGCGCAAGCCGCGCTGCGAGGTGTGCGTGGTGAAGCAGCTTTGCGCTTATGCAAAGGCCCAGGACGCCGCTAGCCGAGCCCCAGCACGTCCTTCATCCCGTAAAGCCCGGGCGGGCGCCCCACGGCCCAGCACGCCGCCCGCACCGCGCCGCGCGCGAAAATCCGCCGGCTCCCGGCGCGGTGCGTAAGAACGATCTGCTCGCCCTCGGCGGCGAAAATCACGCTGTGCTCGCCCACCACGTCGCCGCCGCGCAAGGCCGCGAACCCGATATCGCCGCGGCGGCGCTCGCCGGTGATCCCGTCTCGCGCGCGCCGGCTGCGGGCTGAAAAATCGATCCCGCGCGCCTCGGCCGCCTCCCGGCCCAGGGCAAGCGCCGTGCCCGACGGCGCGTCGACCTTGTGGCGATGGTGCATCTCGACGATCTCGATGTCGTAGCCGTCGTCAAGTCGCGCGGCCACCTGGCGGACCAGCCCGAGAAGCAGATTGACGCCGAGGCTCATATTGGGGGAATGCACGATCGCCGTGCCTTTGGCCGCCGCGAGCAAAGCGGCCTCGCCTGCCGCGTCGAGCCCGGTCGTGCCGATGACGAGCGGCTTGCCTTGACGCGCGGCTTCGGCGGCGTGGCGGACCGCCGCGTCGGGCGCGGTGAAATCGACCACCACGTCCGACGAAGCGAAGAGCGAGGCCGGATCGTCGCCCGCGACCACGCCCAGCGCGCCCAAACCGGCAAGCTCGCCAAGGTCGCGGCCGATCACGGGGCTGGCTTTGGCCTCGATCCCGCCCGCGACATGGCAGCCCGCGGTTTCCTCTATCTCGGCGATCAGCATCCGACCCATCCGTCCGCCGCAGCCGGTGATACCGATCGCGATCTCCGCCATTGCCCGCCTCCTGTCCCTAGGCGCGAGGGGTTACCGGTGCGTGCGGCACTTGACAAGAGGCGCCCTTCCCAGGGCGCGATGGTTCCATTAGAGAAGCCGCCTCATGGCCCTTCTGCGATCGGTTGCCACCGTCGGCTCCTATACGATGATGAGCCGCGTCCTCGGCTTCGTCCGCGATATGCTGACCGCGGCGCTGTTGGGCGCGGGGCCGGTGACGGATGCCTTCTTCGTCGCGCTGCGCCTGCCGAACCTGTTCCGCTCGCTGTTCGCCGAAGGCGCGTTCAGCGCCGCCTTCGTCCCGCTTTTTGCCGGGGTCGTGGCGCGCGAAGGCCGGGACGCGGCGCGGCTGTTCGCCGAAGACGCGCTCGCGGCGCTGTTGGCGGCGCTCGCGGTCTTCCTTGTTGCCGGCGAGATCGTGGCGCCCTCACTGCTCCGGGTGCTGGCGCCAGGCTTCGAGACCGAGCCCGCCACTTTCGCGCTGTGCGTCCATCTGACCCGCATCACGTTCCCTTATCTGCTCTTCATTTCGCTGGTGGCGCTGCAAGGGGGCGTGCTCAATTCCGTCGAGCGGTTCGCCGCCACTGCGGCGACGCCCGCGCTTCTCAACATCTTCCTCATCGCCGCGCTGTTCCTGGTGCGCCCGGCGAGCGGTGCGACGCTGGCCTGGGCGGTGACGCTTGCCGGGTTTGCGCAGTTCCTGTGGCTTATGGGGTCATGCGCCCAGGCCGGGCTCGCGCTGCGGCTGCCGCGCCCCAGAGTCTCGCCGGCGGTGCGGGAGCTGATTCGGCTCATGCTGCCCGGCGTGTTCGGTGCCGGCGCGATGCAGCTCAACCTGGTCATCTCGACCGCGGTCGCCTCGCTGCTGCCCTCGGGTGCGGTCTCCTATCTCTACTATGCCGACCGGCTCGAGCAGCTTCCGCTGGGCGTCGTCGGGTTCGCGGTCGGCACGGCGATCCTGCCGCCGCTATCGCGCCAGGTGCGGCTTGGCGACCAGGCCGGCGCCAACGACACGCAGAATCGCGGGCTCGAGCTTGCCTGCCTGTTGACCCTCCCCGCGGCCGTGGCGCTGGGCGTCGCGGCGTGGCCGATCCTCCATGTCCTGTTCGAGCGCGGCGCGTTCGGCCCTGCCGAGACCCATGCGACCGCGGGCGCGCTGGCCGCTTATGCCGCCGGATTGCCGGCCTTCGTTCTGGTGAAGGTGATGGCGCCGGGATTTTTCGCCCGCCATGACACCAAGACCCCGGTCAAGATCGCGTTCGCCGCGATCGGCGCCAACATCCTGCTGACGACGACGTTGGGGCTCATGACGCCGCTGGCCCATGTCGGCGTCGCCATGGCGACCTCGGCCGCAGGGTGGGTAAATTCGCTGCTGCTCGCCTATCTCTTGCACCGGCGCGGCCACTTCTCGCTCGACGCGCGGGCGCGCAAGACTTTGCCGCGGATGCTGGCCGCGGCGCTCGGCATGGGCGCGGTGGTGCTGGCGCTCGAGCGCGCGCTGATGCCGGCCTTCGAGGCGGGGCTGGTGACGCGGCTTCTGGCGCTGACGGCGCTCGTGTCCGCCGGGTTCGTGAGCTTTGCCGTGCTCGCGGTCGCGCTGGGGGCGGCACCCTGGGGTGATGTGAAGCAGCGTCTCAAACGGGCCTAAGGAGGAAGCGATGTATGTTCCCGCGCATTTCGCCGAGACGCGCGTGCCGGTGCTGCACGACGCGATCCGCCGGTCCGGCATCGCCACTCTCGTGACAAGCGGCGCCGCCGGGCTCGAGGCGAGCCACGTGCCGATGCTGCTTGATCCGGACCCCGCGCCTTACGGCACGCTGTTGTGTCAT
>DATJLY010000022.1:0-8700 GCA_035509095.1 Allostellaceae bacterium
ACCGGCGATCGGGTGGATCGCGTGCGCAGCGTCACCCACCAGCGCCAGACGCCGTGCGCTGGTACGCTGCGCGTGAAGGAATGACAGCGGATAGGACCAACGCGGCCCCTCGACCGCAAGCGCGCCCAGGTGGTCGCCAAAGCGGCGTTCGAGCTCGCGCGTGAAGCCGCCCTCGTCGAGCGCGAGCAGGGCCGGCGCGAGCCCGCTCCGCTCGGTCCAGACGATCGACGATCGCTGATCCGTCATCGGCAGGATCGCGAACGGACCGGCAGGAAGGAAATGCTCGACCGCGACGCCGCAATGAGGCTCGGCGTGGCGCACAGTGCAGACGATGCCGGTCTGGGGATAGGACCAGGTGATCGACCGGATGCCGGCGGCCTGACGCAGCGGCGAATTCTGCCCGTCGCAGGCAGCGACGAGCGGCGCGCGCACCTCGCGCCCATCGGCGAGCACAGCACAGACGCCGTCCGTCTCGCGGGCCACGCTTGCCACCGCGACCGGCGCGAAATGCGTCACCGTCGGCAGACGCCGAAGCCGCTCCAGAAGCGCGCGGCGCAGCACGCGGTTCTCGACGATGAAGCCCAGCGGATGATCGCCGACGAGGCTCTGCTCGTAATGGAGGTGAAGGCGCGAGCTGCCATCCGCCACCCGGATCTCGCGGATCGCCTCGGCCTCGGCGGCGATGTCGGCAAGGACGCCGAGCGTCTCCATCACTTGCGCCGAGCCCCAGGCGAGCGCCGTGGTGCGGCCATCGAAAGGCGCCGCCAGCATCCGCTCGGGCGCCTCGCGGTCGATGAGCGCGGTCTCGATGCCAGCGCCCGCGCAGGCAAGCGCGAGCGTCATGCCCGTCAGCCCGCCGCCCACGATCAAAAGCTCGACGCGAATGGACTCCATCTCCCGACCATGACGCCGCCGGCGCCAAAAAGAAACGCCGGGGCGGAAGGTCCGCCCCGGCGCTTTGTCCCACCCCTAACGAAGCTTATTCGCCTTCGACACCGATCGCGTAAGCGGTCTCGCCGTGCACCGCGTCGTCGCCGACTTTCAAGGTGGCCTCATCCATGCGCAATGGCGTGATGAACGAGATGACCTTGAGGATGATGAACGTGGCGATGACATTGTAGACGATGATGAAGGCAGCGCCCTCGGCCTGAAGCAGAAGCTGGCCGGCATTGCCGTAGAGGAGACCCGTCACGCTCACGCCCGGGGCGTCCTTGTCGGTGCCGATATATTCGAGCATCGCCGGGTTGGCGAGAATGCCCGTCAACAGCCCGCCCATGAGACCCGCGCAGCCATGGGTCGAGAACACGCTCAGCGTGTCGTCCACCTTCAGCATGAGCTTGGTCTTCTGCAGCTTGTTCATCGCGAACCACGGGAAGATGCCGGCGCAGATGCCGATGATGAGGGAGCCCCAGCCATCGACATAACCGGCGGCCGGCGTGATCGCGACCAGACCGGCGATCATGCCGTTGACGGCGCCGATGAACGACGGCTTGCCATAGGCCATCTTGTCCATCAGCGTCCACACGAGGAGCGCCGTCGCGGTCGCGGTGTTGGTGTTGAGCACGGCCGCGCCCGCATCCGCGTTGGCGAAGTAGGGGTCGCCGCCGTTGAAGCCGTTCCATCCGAGCCAAAGGATGCCGGCCCCGACAAGCGTCATCAGCAAGCTATTGGGCGGGAAATGGTCGCGATCGGCCTGGAGCCGGGGACCGACCATGGCGGCCGCGACAAAGCCCGATGTGCCGGCGGCAAGATGAATCACGTAGCCGCCGGAGAAGTCCGCGACACCCAAACTGGCGAGCCAGCCGCCGCCCCATAGGCTGAAAGCGCCGACCGTATAGACCAGCGTCATCCATACCGGACAGAAGATAACCCACGCCCTGAAGCTCATCCGGCCGAGAACCGAGCCCGCGAGAATGATCACGGTGATCGCGGCGAACACGAACTGGAAGAAGATCAGGGTCGCCATCGGGAAGGCCATTGCCGGCATGCCCGAAGCCGCCGCCGGTATGGTTGCTTGGCCGGTGGTGAAGGCCGCCCCCGTCGAGAGCAATGGCTGCCCGAGGAAGGGGAACCACTGTGGCCCGAAGGACATGTTATAATCGAACAGGATCCAGACGATCAGGACCGAGGCGAACGCGTACATCGACATGAACGCCGAGTTGATCGCCCATTTCTTTTTGACCACGCCTCCATAAAGCACCGTCAGACCGGGAATGCTTTGCAGGCCGACGAACGTCGCGGCGGCCAATTGCCATGCATTATCGCCGGTATCTAGCCATTTAGGTGAAGGTAGGAGCATGAAACTTCCCCTTTATTGGTCGCTCGGGACATCCCCCCGAAGGCAGCAATGAAAACTCACGATGGCCCGTCCGCGCATGACCCGGGGACCGCCGCCGGCAACGATTTCGCAAGAACTATGCCATTGGCGGCATGCTATCGATGATCTCGGCAACCCCATTTGGACCGGCGAATCGCTTTGATGCTTTTTTAATGCCCTGCCTATATAATCGGCAATATGATTATCCTATGAGCAGATGGTGCCCCAGCATTGAGCGCAAGCCGGGTGGCGACTCGTCCGTGAGGGCTCGGCGTGACCGCCGGTGTATTCTGCCGTTTCTTGCAATCGTCCGCGGATCGGCTATGCAGCGCAAAATGCGATCACCCTTTTGCATCCCCCTTGGCTTGCCCGCCCTCGTCCTGCTGACGGCGGGTCTCTCCGCCTCCGCGCTGGCGGCCCAGCCGTCGCCTAAGCAATCCGCCATGACCTGCACGAACCCGGCGAGCGGCACGAGCTGGGATATCAGCATCGATTACAACCAGAGCACGGTCGACGCCAATCCGGCCCAGATCAGCGACTCCGAGATTTCCTGGGTGGACGCCAAGGACCGCTGGAACTACACGCTCGATCGCAAATCCGGGAAGCTGACCGTTGTCGTGGCGTCGAGCACAGGGGGGTATTTCCTCTATGACACCTGTGCCTTGAAAAATTCGGGCTAGGGATTTTGAGGTTCCGTCGGGCGGGCGAGCGCTATGGCTGAACCCGTCGCCAGTGCGAAGGCGACGATCGGGTTCAGCTCCGAGACCGGGCCGCGCAAGCGCAACGAAGATTTTTGTGGCGCCGTTTTCGGTGCCGAGCTGCCGGAGCCGCGCCGCGACGTGATCGCCGCGATCGCGGACGGGATCGGCGGCGCCAAAGGCGGCAGGGTCGCGGCCGAGACCGCCGTGCGCGGGTTCCTCGACGGGTTTTGCGATCTGCCGGAGACGATGGAGGTCCGGCGCGCCGCCGCGACGATCGTCAATTCACTCAACGGCTGGATCAACTCGCAAGGCCGACACGACCCCGAGCTGGCGGGGATGGGATGCACCTTCACGGCGCTGGTGCTGCGCGGCCGCGTGGTGCATCTGCTTCACGTCGGCGACACCCGTGCCTACCGGATGAGCCGCGATCGCCTTGCGTGTCTCACCACCGACCATATCCGCGAGGAAGCCGCCGGCCGCTCGCATGTCTTGACGCGCGCGCTCGGCATCGAGGCGGAGGTGCGCCTTGACTATGCGGCGGTGCCGGTGGCACTCCATGACCGATTTCTCCTGTGCAGCGACGGCGTGCACGGCTCGCTCAGCGACGAGGCCATCGCCGAGATCCTGCGCGACCGTTCCGCGCCAGGCGACACCGCGCGCGCCTTGGTCGCGGCCGCTTACGATAGCGGCAGTACCGACAACGCGACCGCGCTCGTGCTCGACGTGGTGGGGCTGCCCACGGTGGAGTCGGCCGATATCGGCGGCACCATCACGCAATTGCCGCTGATCCCGGTGCCGCAAGGCGGCGAGACGATCGACGGGTTCGTCCTCAGGGTTCTGCTCTCGGACGGACGCTATAGCCGCCTCTTCGGCGCCGAGGACGAGATCGAGCGCGGCGAGGTCGCGATCAAGTTTCCAAAGCCCCAGGTCGCCGCCGTCGCGACGTTCCACGCGGCCTTCGTGCGCGAGGCGTGGGTTGGCGCGCGCGTCACGAGCCCGTGGGTCGGGCGCGTCATTCAGCTTCCGCCGGGCCGGCAGACCTGCCTCTACACCGTCATGCCGCTCTACCAGGGCGAGCTTTTGGAGACGCGGCTTGCGCGAAGCCCGGCGATCGGGCTCGAGGAAGGCCGCAACATCGCCATCAAGATTGCCCGCGCCGTCGCAGCGCTTCACCGCGCGGGCATCGTCCACCGCGACATCAAGCCGGACAACGTGATCCTCGAGCGCGAGGGCTCGTTGAAGCTCATTGATCTCGGCGTGGTGCGCGTTCCCGGGCTCGAGGATTTTCCGCCGGAGAATATCCCGGGGACGCCGGCCTACATGGCCCCCGAGATGTTTGCCGGCGAGCCCGGAAACGAGGCCACCGACATCTACGCGCTCGGTGTCACCCTCTTCCGCGCGTTTACGGGCGAATATCCCTACGGCAATGCGGACGCCGTCAGCCCGGCGCGCCGCGATCGGCCCAAGGAGCTCTGCGCCTTACGGCCCGATCTGCCGGCGTGGCTCCAGGCCGTGCTCGATCGCGCGATCGCGGCCGATCCCGCCAACCGCTTTCACGACGTCAGCGAGTTCGCGCAAGAGGTCGAGGCGGGGCCGGCGCGCGCGCAATCCATGGTCCACCGGCCACAGACCCTTCTGGAGCGCCATCCGGTGCGGTTCTGGCAAGGCGTTTCCGCGATCCTTGCCGTGGCGCTGTTGCTGTCCTTCCTGCATCACAAGGGCTAAGGCTGGCCGCCCGCGAAGCGCCACATATAAAGCGCCAACAGCGACCGGTATGGCGCGAACGACGCCGACGCCTTCGCCGGCTTGCGGCGGCCGATATAGCCGCGGAAGGCACGCATGACCGCCAGGTCGCCTTCGGGCCAGATGTCCGGATCGCGACAATAGAAGATCGCCGTCATGTCGCGGGTCCAAGGGCCGACGCCCCAGATGCCCAGGAGCCGCTGCGCGCGCTCGGCGGCGTCAAGCGTGCGCAACTCGCCCAGGAGCCCCAGCGCCGCCGCCTCCTGTATGTGCAGCACCGCCTTCGCCTTGTTGCCCGACAAGCCACACGCCCGGAGCGTCGGGGCATCGGTATGCCGGAAGAAATCGGCAATGCTCATGCCGCGGTCGCGCGCGCTCGTCTCGATCCGCGCCCAGATGCCGCGGGCGGCGGCGGCCGAGATCTGCTGACCGATGATGGCGCGTGCAAGGAACGCGGCGGGTCCGTGGTCCTCGCGGTCGGGGAACCACAAGGGCCCGTGCGCCGCGATGTCGCGCGCGAGCTTCTGCGACTGCCGCGACGCGGTCTCGACGAACCAGCGATGGAGCTCTGGCGTCATCATGGCCGCGGGTCTCCTTGCGGGCCTCGGGCGGATCATGTTAGCTGGCATCGCCCGAGGACGGGAGGCACGAGAATGCAGCGCTGGACGCCCACACAGGACGAGATGAAGAACCGTATCGCGCGCTTCAAGGACGTGGTTCCGACCAAGGCGCGCCACGCCATCGACAAGGGCATCCCGCCCGAAGTGATGGAGATGATCACGGCGAAGACCACCCGCAACGTGATGTCGCCCGGCGCGCTGCCGGGACAGCTCTCGCCGCAGCCGCCGGTCATCGGCGGCGACGCCGGCGTGTTCCGGCTGGGCATCGTCACCTGCCCGCCCGGCAACGGGCCCGGGCTTCACGTCCATTACAAGACGCACGAGACCTTCCTCGCCCTGTCGGGGCGTTGGGAGATCCAGTGGGGCGACAAGGGCGAGGAGTCGACGGTGATCGAGCCCTACGATCTCATCGCCGTGCCGCCGCGTGTCACCCGCCGCTTCATCAACGTGAGCGACGCGGACGCCCATCTGCTGGTCATCATCCAGGGCAAGCCCGAGGATTTCGACGATGTCGACCGCGTGCCCGAGACGGCGGCCGCGATCGCCCGCAAATTCGGCCCGGAGATGGTCCGAACGCTCGAGTCCCTCGGCTGGAAATTCACGATCGGCGTCGCGGAGCCGGTGGCGTAGAGAGACGCCGTCGCGCCGCTCGCGCCAATAGCCACACCTTCCCACGAAATACGGTGGGACGCTTGGCGCTTTCGAGCGAAATCATTATAGTGCGGCCCTATCTTAAGGGAGGCCTTGAGCCTTGCCCCCAAACCCCCGCTTGACGCGGATCGACGACAATCCCTGGGCCCGGCTGCGGGCGCTTCTCGATCGGGCGCCGCCGCGCGCCAACCTGCCGCCGGTGATGATGCAGCTCGGCGAGCCGCAACATCAGCCGCCGCCGATGATGGCGCGGGTCATCGCCGGGAACGCGCATCTCTGGAACCAGTACCCGCCGATGCAAGGCACGGCGTCCTATCGCGACGCCTGCGCCGCGTGGCTCACACGCCGCTACAATCTCCCGCCGGGCATGGTGGCGGGCGCGCGCCACGTGCTGTCGCTCAACGGCACCAAGGAAGGGCTCTTCCTCGCCGCGGCCATGGCGGTGCCGCAGGAAAAGCGCGGGCAGGTGCCGCTCGTGCTGATGCCGAACCCGTACTACCTCGTCTATTACGGGGCGGCGGCGATGGCGGGTGCCGAATCGGTGTTCCTCGACGCCACCGAAAAAACCGGGTTCCTGCCCGATCTCGACGCCATTCCCGATACGGTGCTGGCGCGGACCGCTCTCTTCTATCTGTGCAGCCCCGGCAATCCACAAGGCGCGATCGCCGATCTCGCCTATATTCAAAAGGCGATCCGGCTCGCGCGCGCGCACGATTTCGTGCTGGCGATGGATGAGTGCTATTGCGAAATCTATGATCGCGTGGCTCCGCCGGGCGCGCTCGAAGCGTGCGCGCGGATGGGTGGGGACATGAGCAACGTGCTCGTCTTCCATTCGCTGTCGAAACGGTCGAGCGCCGCGGGACTGCGATGCGGCTTCGTCGCCGGCGACGAGCAGCTCATCGCCTTGATGCAGTCGCTCCGCGCTTATGGCGGCGCGCAGGTGCCGCTCCCGATTCAGGAAGCGGCGACCCAGCTTTGGCATGAGGAGACGCATGTCGAGGCGAACCGCGTCCTTTATCGCAGCAAGATCGACGTGGCCGAGCGGGTGCTGAAAGACCGCTTCGGCTTTTATCGCCCGCCCGGCGGGTTCCTCTTGTGGCTCGACGTCGGCGACGGCGAGGCGGCGGCGCAGACCTTGTGGCACGAGGCCGCGGTGCGCACCTTGCCCGGCGCTTATATCGCGCGCCCCAACGCGCGCGGCGAGAATCCCGGCAAGCGTTATATCCGCGTCGCCTTGGTGCATGACGACGACACCATCGCGACGGGCCTCACCCGCCTTGCCCAGGTTCTTTCCTGACGGTGTTCCGCTTCCTCCTCTCCTCCTGACAGCGCCTCGACAGGCCCGCCCCATGGCTCTTTACGGCGATTTCGCGAACAAGCTCCCCGAAGGCTTCTCCCTCCGCCGTCTGCTGGTGCAGGCCGCAGGACTTGCCGTGCTGGTGACGGCGCTGCTGCTGGCGCTGGCGCTGGCGACCTATGACCGCGCCGATCCGTCCTGGGACCACGCGATCGACGGACCGGTCGCGAACGCCGTCGGGATCGGCGGCGCGCGCGTCGCCGATCTGCTGCTGCAGGGGTTGGGGCTCGGCGCGTGGCTGCTGCCGATCGTGCTGCTCGATTGGTCGGTGCGTCTTCTGTTGGGCCGCGGTCTTGCACGTCTGTGGCTCAGGCTTCTGGTGCTGGTGCCGATGATGGCCGCCGCGTCGCTGGCGCTTGCGATCTTTCCGGCGCCGATGCGCTGGCCGCTGGCGTCGGGGCTTGGCGGCGCGCTGGGCCGGATCGGCCGCGACGCGCTCGACGCGGTCAATTTGGCGCCGCCCTTGGCGGCGATGGCCGCGGCCGGTCTCGTCGGATTGCTGCTTCTTTACGCGATGGGCCTGTCGCCCACGGCCGTGGCGGAAGCTTTGGCCGAGCGCGGCGGCGTTCCCCGCCTGCCCCGGCTCGGCGGGCTGTGGACACGAGCACTCGCCGTGGTCGCGCGCTGGCGCGCTTCCGCCAGGGCCATCGATGATCCCGTGATCGAGCGCCGCGAGCCGGTGATGGGCCCGGTCGCCGCCGTGCGCGAGGACGAGGAACCGCCCGCGTCGCATCGGATCGCCACCGTCGACCTGCCACCCCGCGCGCGGCGCCGTGCCGAGCCCGCGCGCCAATCGGCACTCGATCTGCGCCGCGCCGGCGAGCATCTTCAGCCGCCGCTCGATCTTTTGAAGGAGGTGCCTCCTACCAAGGTCGCCGCCGTCAACGAAGAAGCGCTGCAGCAGAACGCGCGCCTCCTCGAATCGGTGCTCGAGGATTATGGCGTGCGCGGTCAGATCGTGAAGGTGCGGCCGGGGCCGGTCGTTGCGCTTTACGAGCTCGAGCCGGCTCCCGGCATCAAGGCGTCGCGAGTGATCGGGCTTGCCGACGACGTCGCCCGCTCGATGAGCGCGATCTCGGCCCGCATCGCGGTCGTCCCCGGCCGCAACGTGATCGGCATCGAGCTTCCGAATCAGCGCACCGAGATGGTCTATCTCCGCGAGCTTCTGGCCAGCGAGGCCTATGAGGCGACGGCGGCGAAGCTCGCGCTCGTGCTGGGTAAGGACATTTCCGGCGCGCCGGTGATTGCCGACCTTGCCCGCATGCCGCATCTGCTGATCGCGGGGACCACCGGCTCGGGCAAGTCGGTCGG
>DATJLY010000023.1:0-4159 GCA_035509095.1 Allostellaceae bacterium
CGCGGCAAGCTGCGCGGCCTCGCCGTCGTCAACGCGATCGAGCGCGCCGCGGGACCCGGCGCCGAGTTCGCCGAGGTGCGGTTCGACACGAGCGGCGGCGCGCTCTTGCTGATGGGCACCAAGAATCAGGGTCAAGGGCACCCGACCATCTTCCGCCAGATCCTGATCGACAAGCTCGGCCTGAAGCCCGAGGAGATCCGCTTCACCGACGGCGACACGGACACGGTCGCCTTCGGCATCGGCACCAACGGCTCGCGCTCGACCGTGATCGGCGGCACCGCCGTCACGATCGCCGCGGGGAAGGTGATCGACAAGGCCAAGCGCCTTGCCGCCCATCTTCTCGAAGTGAGCGAGGCCGACCTCACCTTCGCGGACGGCCGCTTCGAGGTCGCCGGCACCGACCGCGGCATGACGCTGCGCGAGGTCGCGCGCGCCAGCTACAACGCGGCGCGCCTGCCCAAAGGCATGGAGCCGGGCCTTTACGAGACCGGCACGTTCGCGCCGACGCAGGACACCTATCCCAATGGCTGTCACGTGTGCGAGGTCGAGATCGATCCCGACACGGGCGGCGTCGCGATCGCCTCTTATGCCGTCGTCGACGATGTCGGGACCGTGATCAACCCCAAGACGCTGAAGGGCCAGATCCACGGCGGCGTCGCGCAAGGCGCCGGGCAGGTGCTGATGGAGCAGGTCGTCTATGACCGCGACTCGGGTCAGCTTTTGACCGCGTCTTTCATGGACTATGCCATGCCGCGCGCCGACGACATGCCGGACTTCTCGGTCGAGAGCAACCCCGTACCGACGAAGCTCAACCCGCTCGGTGCCAAGGGCGCCGGCGAAGCCGGAACCGTCGGCGCGCTGCCCGCGGTGATGAACGCGATCATCGACGCCATCGCGGAGCGCGGCGCCGGCGAGATCGAGATGCCGGCGACGGCAGAACGCGTCTGGCGCGCGCTCGCGGGGCGCGCCTAGCCGCGCGCCGCTAGGCTTCGGCGACGATCGGGTTGCTGAGCGTGCCGATGCCGGTGATCTCGATCTCGCACACCTCGCCCACCTTCATGTTCGAGGGGACGCCGTCGGTGCCCATCCAGATCACGTCGCCGGGATGGAGCGTCACGTATTTCGTCATGGCGACGATATAGTCCTCGACATTGAAGATCATGTCGCCGGTCGCGAAATCGTCGACCACCCGGCCGCTCAACTTCACGATCGTGCGCATCTTCTTGTAGTCGAGACCGGTGACGATCCACGGCCCCATCGGCTTGAACGTGTCGGTGTCCTTGGCGCGCCACAGGGTCCGGTCGCCGCGCTGCCACACGCGCTCGCTCACATCGTTGCCGATGGTCCAGCCGAAGATGCAGTCGAGCGCCTTCTCCCGCGACACGTTCTTCGCGGTCTTGCCGACAATGGCCACGAGCTCCGCTTCGTACTGGAACTCCTCGCCGGCATCCTTGGGCTTCACGATCGCCTCGCCCTGGGCGATGATCGCGTTGGGCGAGCGGTAGCCGATATCGGGCTTTTCCGGGAATTTCGGCTCGGCGTTGCGTTTGGCCGCCATCTTGATGACGTGGCTGCGATAATTGACACCGGCGCAATAGAAGGTGCCGGGGACGAGCGGCGCCAAGAGCTTCACCTCGCCGAGCCGGTGGGTGCGCGTGGTCTTGCGGTGCTCGCCCCAAGGAAGACCTTCGACCGCGGTGACGGTCTCGCCGTCGACGATCCCGTAAGAGACGTCCTTGCCGGACTGAAAGCGGCACCAGATCATGGAATCCCTCCTTCTCGTTTCGCACCCATCCTATGCATCGGCGCGCCCTTGTGCAAAGCGCCTGCGCATGACAGAACAGCGGCCATGAAAGTCGGACTCTTCGATCACGTGGAACGTTCGGACCGCCCGCTCGCGGAGACGCTGGACGAACGGCTTGCCTTCGTCGCGGCGGCGGACGAGGCCGGGTTCTATTGCTATCACGTCGCCGAGCATCATTGCACGCCGCTCAACATGGTGCCTGCGCCGGGGATTTTTCTGGGCGCCGTCGCGCGGGCGACCAAGCGCATCCATATGGGGCCGCTCGTCTATCTTTTGCCGCTTGCCTCGCCGCTTCGGATCATCGAGGAGATCTGCCTGCTCGACCATTTGAGCCGTGGCCGGCTCGAGGTCGGCGTGGGCCGCGGCGTATCGCCGTTCGAGCTCAATTACCAGCATGTCGATCATGCCGATTCCCGCGACATCTTCATCGACGCGTTCCAATGCGTGAGCGAGGGGCTGACACACGAGAAATTCAGTTATTCCGGCAAATACTTCACCTACACCGACGTGCCAATGCCGATGCGGCCCTTGCAGAAGCCGCATCCGCCGTTCTGGTACGGCGCCTCGAACACGGTAGGCGCGAGCTGGGCCGGCGAGCACGGCATGCATTTCACCGCAAATGGCCCGACCGCGGCGGCGAAGGTCAATATCGACGCTTTCAAGGCGGCGCTTGCCGCGCGTGGCGGGCCGGTTCAGCCGAAGCCCGACTTCTCCGACGGCACGGCGGTCGGTATCCTGCGCCATATCGTCGTCGCCGACACGGACGAGGAGGCGCGCCGCATCGCCAAGCCCGCGTTCGAGCACCATCTCGCGAGCCTCAACTGGCTGCGGACCATGCATGGGCAGGTGGGCGCGCTGACCCGCCTCAATGTGCGCCGCGGCAGCAATTTCGAAGAATGCGTCGAAGGCGGATTGGCGATCGCCGGCAGCCCCGACACGGTGAAGCGCGAGATCGCGCGCCAGGCGGAGGAGCTTGGCGTCAACTATCTCCTGACCTACCTCTTCTTCGGCACGTTGAGCTTTGCCGACGCGCAGCGCTCGCTTGCGCTGTTCGCGCGCGAGGTGATGCCGGCGCTCGCGCCACTCTGACCTTACTCGATGACGGCGATCGCGTTGATCTCGACAAGGCAGCGCGGATCGGTCGCGAGCTTCACCACCTGCACCGTCGTCGTGGTGGGCTTGGCCGAGCCGATGAACTCGTTCCAGACGCGATTGAGCGCATCCTGATCGGCAAGGTCCGTCACGAACCGGTCGGCCTTGACGATGTCGGCAAAGGTCGCGCCGACCGACTCGAGGCTGCGCTTCAGGTTCAGCATCGCGGCCCGCGCCTGCCCTTCCATGTCGCTCGGCATATGGTCGAATTCCTCGGGCCGATGCGGATGATGATGATAGACCGGCGCCGCGTTCACGCCCGCAAGATAGACAGTCGTTCCGCCCCGCACCTTGATCGCCGGCGCATAAGGCATCCAATAGTCGGGCGCATCGGGCCAATGCACATGCTCGACGACCTTGGGCATCGGCTTTCTCCTCGTGGCTCGTTCTAGACCCGGAACGTCGTCTGCACTTCCGGCGGGAACAGATCCTCGGGCTCGAGCAGCTTGTGGCAGACGCCCTGCTCGTGGCCAAAGCGAAGGAAGGCCGCGAGCGTGGTGCGGTTGGCGGCGATGCCATAGGGCATGGGATCGCCCTCGAACAGCTCGAACGCGCGATCGGCGATGTCGGCGATCCACGGCACCGGAAAGCGGCTCGCGGTGATTTCCCGCGCCCGCGCGAGGCTGCGCCGCTTTGCCTCTTCGAACGCCTCGAGCAGATTGGTCGCGACCCACGGGAACCGGTCCAGCACCTCGCGGCGGAGCGCGATCACGTGCATGATCGGATAGATGCCGGTCTTGCGGAAATAGGCCTCTTCGACCGCGCGGTAATCGGGGAAAAGGCGCGCGATATCGGGATGGCCCGCCTCGAACGAGCGGAGCGCGTGCGCCGACATCACCGCGTCGATCTCGCCCGCGAGCAGCATCCGGTCGAGCGATGAATCGGGCCGCGGCGTGAGGCGCACGCCCTTCGGCAGCTTCAGCTCCACCTTCTCCTGTCGGCCCGGCTCGTCGACGCCCGCCTGCACCCACTCGACCTCGTCGAGCCCGATGCCGTATTCGTGCACCAGCATCCCCCGGGAATAGACCGCCGCGGTTTGCGCCCATTCGGGCAGTCCCACCCGCTTGCCCCGCAGATCGGCCGGCGCGCGCACGAAGCCGCCGCGCCGCACATAAATCGACGAGTGCCGGAACACGCGCGAGGGAAAGACCGGGATTGCCGCGACCGACCGGTCGCCTTGCGAGACCAGCGAGGAATACTTCC
>DATJLY010000024.1:0-8272 GCA_035509095.1 Allostellaceae bacterium
TCGCCGAGCTCGCCCCCGCGCGCGATGGCTTCCTCATCACCTTCACGCTCGACGAGGGGCAGCGCTATAAATTCGGCACCGTCGACGTCTCGAACGAGCTGCCGGCGATCAACACTGACTTTCTGAAGTCGCTTCTCAAGACCAAGACGGGCGATTGGTACAATGCCGATCTGGTCGAAAGCTCGATCTCCTCGATCACGGACGGGCTCGGCAATCTGGGTTATGCATTCGTCGACGTCCAGCCGCAGGTGCGGCGCAATGCCGACACGCACACGATCGACGTCAAGTACACGATCCGGGAAGGCCCGCGCGTCTATGTCGAGCGCATCGACATCACCGGCAATCTGCGCACCCTCGATGCGGTGATCCGGCGCGAATTCAAGCTGGTCGAAGGCGACGCGTTCAGCAGCTCCAAGCTGCACCGGTCCGAGGAGCAGATCAAGAATCTGAACTTCTTCAGCAAGGTCAATATCACGAACGTGCCCGGAAGCACGCCCGACAAGACCATCATCAATGCCGAGGTGCAGGAGAAATCGACCGGCGAATTCTCGGTCGGCGTCGGATTTTCGACGACCGACGGTCCGCTTGCCGATATCGGCATCCACGAAGCCAACCTTCTCGGCAAGGGGCAGGATATCCGCCTCGACACGGTCGTTGCCGTTCGCGACGAGCAAATCGATCTGAGCTTCACGGAGCCCTATTTCCTCGAACGCAACCTTGCGGCCGGGTTCGATCTCTTCGCCGACAACCGCGACCTCACCGCGATATCGGGGTTCAGCGAGTTCACCTTGGGCGGCACGCTGCGCACCGGCTATCAGATCACCGATCAGCTGCGCCAGACCCTGACCTACACGCTGAAGCAGGACCGGATCTACAACATCCAGTCGATCGCCTCGATCTATATCGCCGAGGAGCAGGGAACCCACAACACCTCGGCGGTCGGGCAGGTGCTGCTCTACGACATGCGCGACAACCGGCTCGACCCCACGTCCGGCTACTTCTACAGCCTCTCGACCGATTTCGCGGGGCTTGGCGGCACCGTCTCCTATTTCCGCGCCTCGGTCAGCGGCGGGTACTATTATCCTTTCACCCCCGACTATGTCCTCGCGCTCACGGGCGCCGAAGGCCATATCGTCGGCGTCGGCCAGAACGTGCAGGTGTTCGACCGGTTCTTCGTCGGTGGCGATAATCTGCGCGGCTTCCAGGACGGCGGTGTTGGACCGCGCGACATGACGACGCACGATGCGCTGGGTGGCGAGACCTATTACGTAGGCTCCGCCACTTTGTCCTATCCGTTGGGACTGCCGCAGGAATTCGGCCTGACGGGACGCGTCTTCACCGATGTGGGCAGCAACTTCGGCATCCATCCGCCGGGCCCCGGGATTTTCGATTCCCATTCGTTGCGGCTGTCCTCGGGCGTCGGCGTCTCGTGGAAATCGCCGCTGGGGCCGATCAAGATCGACCTGGGCGAGCCCATCCTGCGCAAGTCCTTCGACCGGTCCGAATTGGTGCATGTCAGCTTCGGTACGAGGTTCTGATGCGCCGCGGGATGGCAGCAGCGCTCTCGTTTGCGCTTGCCGCCGCGCCCGCCGCCGCACAAGCGCCGCTTACGCCGCCGACCGTGATCGTCGTCGACATGACGCAGATCATGCGCGACGCCAAGGCGGCCAAGGACATCCAGTCGCAGATCGAGACCGAGATGAACGCCTATTCCAACCAGGTCTCGCAAAAGGAAGCGGCGCTCAAGACCATGCGCGACGACCTCGAGCGGCAGCGCACGGCGCTGGCACCCGATGTCTTCAACGTGCGCTCGCAAGAATATCAGGAGCAATATGCCTCGCTCGACCGCGACGTCCAAGCGAAGCGCCAGGAGATGCAGCAGACCTACAGCGAGGCGATGACCAAGGTCGAGAACAGCGCTTTGCAGATCATCGCCCAGCTCGCGAAGGAGCGGAAGGCCGACATGGTGGTGGCGAAGGCGGCGCTGCTTTACATGAATGACGGGCTCGACCTGACCGCCGAAGTGACGAAGCGGCTCGACGCCAAGCTGCCGACCATGACGGTCGACCTGAAGAAACCGCCTGACACGGTCGCTCAGCAGCCCGAAGGGGCTGCGCCGGCGAAGTAATGGCCGATCCCCGCTTCTTCCGGCTCGCGGGTCCGTTCACGGTCGCCGAAATCGCGGCCCGCACCGGCGCCGAGATCGCGGGCGCGGCGGATGCGGCGCGGATTCTCGTCGACGTGGCGCCGCTCGGGACGGCCGGGCCGCAACATCTGAGCTTCCTCGACAATGTCAAATATGCCCCGGCGCTCCAGGCGACCAAGGCCGGCGCGGCGTTCGTGCATCGGGACAAGGCCGCGCTCGCACCCGCCTCGTTGACGGTGCTGCTGACGGGGAACCCTTATCGCGCCTATGCGCTCGCGGCCCAGGCCTTTTATCCCGACCCGCCGCCCGTCCCCGGCATCGCACCGGGCGCGGTCGTCGATCCCTCGGCGAGGCTCGGTCCCGGTTGCGCGATCGAGCCGAATGCCGTGATCGGCGCCGGCGCCGAGCTCGGCCGCAACTGCCTCGTCGGCGCGAATGCGGTGATCGGTCCCGGCTGTGTCCTCGGCAATGAGGTGCGCGTCGGCGCCAACGCCAGCCTCAGCCACTGCATCCTTGGCGAGCGGGTGAGGATCTATCCCGGCGCGCGCATCGGCCAGGACGGGTTCGGATTCGCCCCCGATGCCACGGTGCCCGTGAAAGTGCCGCAACTTGGCCGGGTCGTGATCGGCGACGATGTCGAGGTCGGCGCCAACTCGACGATCGACCGCGGGGCCGGGCCCGACACCGTGATCGGCGCCGGTACGATGATTGATAACCTGGTTCAGATCGGTCACAACGTCGAAATCGGGCGGTGTTGCGTCCTGGTGGCGCAATGCGGCATCTCCGGCAGCACCCGGCTAGGGGACTATGTGATGATCGGAGGGCAAGGGGGACTCACCGGCCATCTGACGATCGGCGCCGGCGCGCGCATCGCGGCGCAAAGCGGCATCATGCGCGACATCGCACCAGGGGAAACCGTGATGGGCTCGCCCGCCGTGCCGATCCGCGACCACCATCGTCAGGTGCTGATGATGCGTCGGCTGGCTGCGAAAAAGGGCGACTAGCATGGACGAGACGAAACCGCAGGACAGCGCCGGCGAGATCGACGTCCAGCGCATCATGCAGTTGATCCCGCATCGCTATCCGTTTCTCATGATCGATCGCGTCGTCGGCGTGCAGCCAGGCGAAGAGGCGACCGGCATCAAGAACGTCTCGATCAACGAGTATTACTTCCAGGGCCATTTCCCGCAGCGGCCGGTGATGCCGGGCGTCCTGATCATCGAGGCGATGGCCCAGACCGCCGCCGTGCTGGTGGTCCATACGCTGGGCGCCGAATCCGAAGGCAAGCTCGTCTATTTCATGAGCCTCGACAGCGCCCGTTTCCGGCGCCCGGTCTTTCCGGGGGATAGGCTCGCGGTTCGCGTCGTAAAGAAGCAAAAGCGTGGCAATGTCTGGAAGTTCGATGGGTCCGCGCTGGTCGAGGACAAGCTGGTGGCCGAGGCGACCTTTGCCGCCATGATCATGGACGATTGAGTCTCGATTATGCCTGACATCCATCCTTCGGCGGTGATCGAGCCGGGCGCGCGGCTTGCGGATTCGGTCAAGGTCGGCCCGTTCTGCCATGTCGGGCCCGCGGTCGAGCTCGAGGACGGGGTCGAGCTTGTCTCCCACGTCGCCGTGGCGGGCAATACGGTGATCGGCGAAGGCACGCGGATCTTTCCCTTCGCCTCGATCGGTCATCAGCCGCAGGACCTCAAATATCGCGGCGAAGCGTCACGCCTTGTCATCGGCCGGCGCAACGTCATTCGCGAGCATGTCACCATAAATCCGGGCACCGAGGGCGGCGGCATGGTGACGAGCATCGGCGACGGCGGCCTGTTCATGGTCGGCGTCCATGTCGCCCACGATTGCCGGATCGGCGACAATGTCGTGATGGCGAACAACGCGACGCTCGCGGGCCATGTCGTGATCGGCGACTGCGCCGTGTTCGGCGGCCTTTCGGCCGTGCATCAATTCGTGCGCATCGGCCCCTATGCGATGGTCGGCGGCGTCACCGGGGTCGAACGCGATGTGATCCCGTTCGGCTCGGTCATGGGGGACCGCGCGCGGCTCTCGGGCCTCAACATCATCGGCATGCAGCGCCGCGGCTTCTCGCGCGACGAGATTCAGGCGCTGCGCTCCGCCTATCAGATCCTGTTCCAAAGCGAGGCGGGCACGTTCGCCGAACGGCTCGCCGAAATCACCAGCCGCTTTGGCTCGGTCCAGACGGTGCGCGAGGTGATCGACTTCATCAAGGTCGATTCTCCCCGCGGCCTGACCCAGCCGAGAACCAATGGCGGATAGGCTGGGCATCCTCGCCGGCTCCGGCGAATTGCCCGCCCTTGTGATTGCGGCCGCCTGGGCGCAGGGCCGTCCCGTCTACGTGCTCGCGTTCGAGGGCTTTGCCGATCCCGCGATCCTTGCCGGATCGAGCCACGGTTGGGTCAGGCTTGGCGCCGCGGGCGAGGGGATGCGGCTCTTGCGCGAGAATGGCGTCCGCGATCTCGTCATGGCGGGCGCGATCGAAAGACCGTCGCTGGCGGCACTGAGGCCCGACTGGCGCACGGCACGGTTCTTCGCCCGCGTCGGCCTCGCGGCCTTGGGCGATGACGGCTTGCTGCGTGCCGTCATGAAGGAGCTCGAGAGCGAAGGGTTCCGCGTCCTGAGCCTCGAGGATGTTTTGGCCGACGCGCTGGCGCCCGTGGGTGTCCTTGGCGCCGTGGCGCCTGACGCGGTGGCCGAGGCCGATATCGCGCGCGGCCTCGACGTGGCGCAGGCGCTGGGCCGGCTCGATGTCGGCCAGTCCGTGGTGGTGCAGCAGGGAATGGTCCTGGGCGTCGAGGCGATCGAAGGCACGGACGCGCTCATCGCGCGATGCGGCCGGCTGCGGCGCGAAGGGGGCGGCGGCGTTCTCGTGAAGATCGCCAAGCCGGGACAGGACCGGCGCGCCGACCTGCCGACCATCGGCGCCCGCACCGTCTCGGCGTGCGCGGAGGCGGGGCTGTCCGGCATCGCCGTCGCGGCGGGATCGACCTTGCTCGTCGATCGTGCCGCCATCGTCGCGGCCGCCGACCGGGCAGGACTCTTCGTCGCCGGCGTCGCCGCTCGGTGACGGACGGGCCGCTCATCTACCTCGTCGCCGGCGAACCGTCGGGCGATTTCCTGGGCGGCCGGCTGATGGCCTCGTTGAAGGAGCGCACGGGTGGCGCCGTGCGCTTTGCCGGCATTGGCGGCGAGGCCATGGCGGCCCAAGGGCTCGTGTCCCGCGTGCCGCTCGGCGAGCTTGCCGTCATGGGGGTCGCCGAAATCCTGCCCCGCGCGCGCCGGATCCTGGGCCACGTGCGCGCAACCGTCGCGGACATCGTGCGCTTGCAGCCCGACGCGGTCGTCACGATCGACAGCTCGGGCTTCACCTGGCGGATCGCGCACGGGCTGCGCCGGCGCGGGCAGCGCCTGCCGCTCATCCACTATGTCGCGCCGATGGTGTGGGCGTGGCGCGGCGGCCGCGCCCGGCGGATGGCGCGCTGGTACGACCACCTGATGACGTTACTGCCGTTCGAGCCGCCTTATTTCGCCGCGGTAGGGCTTTCCTGCAGCTATGTCGGCCATCCCGTGGTGGAAAGCGGCGCCGACCGCGGCGACGGCGCGGCGTTCCGCCGCCGACACGGGATCGCGGCCGAGACAAAGCTCCTGGTGCTGCTGCCGGGCAGCCGGCATGGCGAGGTCCGCCGCCTGCTGCCGATCTTCAAGGCGGCGCTCGACCGGCTGGCGGCGCGCTATCCCGACATCGCGGTGGCGCTGCCGACGACCGAGACGGTGCAGGCCGAGGTGAGTGCCGCGGTGGCGTCGTGGCCGCGGCCGGTGATGGTGCTGCGGGGGCAGGGCGAGAAATATGACGCGTTTGCCGCCGGCGACGTGGCGATCGCGGCATCGGGCACGGTGGCGCTCGAGCTGGCGATGGCGCGGCTGCCGACCCTCATCGCCTATCGCATCAACCCGTTGACCCACGCCCTTGTGCGGCGCATCGTCAAGATCGAGCACGCCCACCTCGTCAACCTCGTGCTGAAGCGGGAAGCGGTGCCCGAATTGCTTCAGGAGCGATGCATGCCCGAAGCGCTTGCCGCGGCGGCCGTGCGGCTCCTCGAGGACGGCGCCGCCCGCGCGGCGCAGATATCGGCGTGCGAGACGGCGCTCGAACAGCTCGGAGCGGGCGATCTTGTGCCGAGCCTCCGGGCGGCCGACGAGGTGTTGGCGATCATCGCGGCGCGCGCGCCGCAGCGGAAGGAGTGAGCATGGACACGGTGACAGAGACCCAGAAATCCGCGGTCGACACGAGCGGCTTCCGGTTCCTGCATACGATGATCCGGGTGTTCGATCTCGAGCGCTCGATCGATTTCTACACGCGTCTTTTGGGCATGAAGCTGCTTCGGCGCCGCGACGTGCCGGAGGGGCGCTACACGATCTGCTTCGTGGGCTACGAGGACGACGCCACCGGCACCGTGCTCGAATTGACCCACAACTGGGATCAGAAGGAACCGTATTCGATCGGCACCGGCTTCGGCCATCTGGCGATCGGCATGGCCGACCTTTACGGCGTGTGCGCGGCGCTCGCCAAGGAAGGCGTCAAGATTCCGCGCCCGCCCGGCCCGTTGAAGTTCGGCACCACCCACATCGCCTTCGCCGAAGACCCCGACGGCTACAAGATCGAGCTGATCCAGCGGTCTTGAGGCGTCCAAGCCCTCTCCCGGCACGGGAGAGGGCTCGCTTGGCCTTTCTTACCGCCGCTTCCCGATCGCCACATATTCGCGGCGGGTCGGGCCGGTATAGAGCTGACGCGGGCGCCCGATCTTCAGATCCTCGATCATCTCGTTCCACTGCGCCACCCAGCCGACGGTGCGCGCGATCGCGAACAGCACCGTGAACATCGAGGTCGGGAAGCCCATCGCCTTGAGGATGATGCCCGAATAGAAATCGACGTTGGGGTAGAGCTTGCGCTTGACGAAATATTCGTCCTCGAGCGCGATCCGCTCCAACTCCATCGCGAGGTCGAGCAGCGGCTCGTCCCGCACGCCCAGTTCGTCCAGCACCTCGTGGCACGATTGCCGCAGCACCTGCGCGCGCGGGTCATAGTTCTTATAGACCCGGTGCCCGAACCCCATGATCATGAAATTGTCGTTGGGATCCTTGGCGCGCTTGATGAACTCGGGGATGCGGTCCTTGTTGCCGATCTGGGTCAGCATCTTCAGCACTGCCTCGTTCGCACCGCCATGCGCCGGGCCCCAGAGAGAGGCGATGCCGGCGGCGATGCAGGCGAACGGATTGGCGCCCGACGAGCCCGCGATCCTGACCGTCGAGGTCGACGCGTTCTGCTCGTGGTCGGCATGCAGGATGAAGATCTTGTCCATCGCCTTGGCGAGCACCGGATTGACCTTGTAGGGCTCGCACGGCACGGCATAGGTCATGTGCAGGAAATTCTCGGCATAGCCGAGATCGTTCTGCGGATAGATGAAGGGCTGGCCGAGCGTGTATTTGTACGCCATCGCGGCGATCGTCGGCATCTTGGCGATGAGGCGATAGGAGGCGACCATCCGCTGATGCGGGTCGGAGATGTCGGTTGAATCGTGATAGAACGCGGACAGCGCGCCGACGACGCCGCACATGACCGCCATCGGGTGGGCGTCGCGCCGGAACCCGCGATAGAAGGTCGACAGCTGCTCGTGCACCATCGTGTGGAGCGTGATGTCGCGCTGAAACTTCTTCTTCTGCTCGGCGGTCGGCAGCTCGCCGTAAAGGAGCAGGTAGGATACCTCGGTGAAGTCGCTGTGATCGGCCAGCTGCTCGATCGGATAGCCGCGATAGAGCAGGATGCCTTCGTCGCCATCGATATAGGTGATCTTGGACTCGCAGCTTCCGGTTGCGGTGTATCCCGGGTCGAACGTGAAGTGGCCGAGATCGGCATAAAGGCGGCGGATATCCATGACCTTGGGACCGATCGTCCCCGACAGCAGCGGAAGCTCGACGGTCTTGCCGTTGGAGTTGTCGGTCAGGGTCACGGTCTCGCGCGGGGCGTTCGACCTGGTATCGGACTTTGCGTCGGTTGTGGTGGTGGCCATCGGTCGAACTCCTTCGCCGCTTTATTGCACTGCA
>DATJLY010000025.1:0-9180 GCA_035509095.1 Allostellaceae bacterium
GACGGTGACGACGACCCAGGCATAGTGGATTCCATGGCGTCCGAGGAAAGCGGCGAGCGGCCTAGCGAACATATCTCGTATTTCCCACGTGACTCTTCGACATCGGGCGCCAACCAGCTTGAAACTCGTCACCGCCACCGCTATCATCCAATAATGATGATCATCATCATAGTGAATGCTTTTCAGACGCCCGCAACGGTGCCATGCGCATAACGCGGGAAGAGGCGGCCGAGAACAAGGCCAGGATCATCGCGGTCGCGGCAAGCCGCTTCCGCGAAAAAGGCTTTGACGGCATCGGCCTCGCCGACTTGTTGCGCGAGGCCGGGTTGACCCATGGCGCCTTCTATAATCACTTCACCTCAAAGGACGAGCTCGACGACGCCGCATGCCGGCTCGCGTTCGAGACTGCGGCGGCGAAACTGACCGCGCTGACGGCGCATTCGGGCGCCGACCGGCATCGGGCCCTTACCGACTATGTCGCGCGATACCTATCGCGGGAAGCGCGGGACGCGCCTGTCATTTGTCCCATCGTGTCGCTGAGTGGTGAGGCGGCCCGCCGCGGCAAAAGCCTGCGGCGCCATTTCGCCGAAGGCGTCGGCCGCCATCTCAGGCTGCTTGCTGCCGCCATTCGAGGCCGCGAAGCCGATGCCGCGCAAGCGCACGAGAAAGCGGTCGGCGCCCTTGCGTTGCTCGTGGGCGGCTTGCTTCTCGCCCGCAGCGTCAAGGACGCCGACGCGCCGCTGTCGGACGAGATTCTCGCCATCACCCGCAAAGCGGTCCGCGACCACATCGGCGACTAGCCGCCGTTCAGAAATGCTCGACCCAAGGCCGCACTTCGACCTCGAGCGACCAGGCGCTGCGCGGTTGGCGAAGCACGTCGACATAGGTCTGCGCGATCCCGTCCGGATCGAGCGTGCTGTCGGGCTTGTCGGCAGGGTCGACCCGGCGCGCGCTGCGGACACCCCCGTCGACGACGATGTGCGCGACATGAATGCCTTTCGGCCCCAACTCGCGCGCGGCGCTTTGCGCGAGGCCGCGCAACGCGAACTTGCCCATCGCGAAGGCCGAGGACAAGGCGAACCCCTTGACGCTCGCGGTGGCGCCGGTGAGCAGGATGGCGCCGCGCGCCCGCGGCACCATGCGGCGCGCCGCCTGCTGCACGACGAAGAAGCCGCCGAGCGCGGTGATGCCGACCGCCTTCGCGACCGCGGCCGGGTCGATCTCGGCGATCGGGCCATGCGCCCGGGCGCTCGCGTTGTAGATCACGATGTCGGGTTCGCCGAGCCGCTCGTCCGCTTCGGCGAAGAGCGCCGCGACGGCGCCGGCGTCGGCAGCGTCGGCGGCGAAGGTGACGGCGTTCACCTCGGCGGCAAGCGCCGCGAGCTTCTTCGTGTCGCGGGCCGCAAGGCCGACTTTGACGCCATGCGCGGCAAGGCCGCGCGCGACCGACGCGCTGATGCCGGACCCGGCCCCGACAATCAGCGCGGTGCGGTAGGAAAGTTCGCTCATGTGAATCTCCATCGGTGGCCGATCAGCGCGGGCAAGCGCCGGCCAGGGGACCGGCGCTTGCTTCTTCAACAGGCGGTGCGACGCGTCTCACGCGTGGTGGAAAACCAGGCTTCGGATCTCTATGCTTTCGCGCGGCAGCGCGTCCGATGCCATGGTCGGATCGTCAAAGGCCGTATGCGGCACGAAGCGCGCGCGCCCATCGGTCTCCGAATCGAAGCACTTGATGAGAAGCGCTTCGTCCCGCCGCATCGCCGGAACAAAGAACCAGTGATGGTCCGGGTTGTATTTGACGGCATAGGTCTCGCCGACGCGGTTGGGGTAGACGAGGTCCGAGGGAACGAGATCGCCCGGGGCGACCGAACGCGCGTCACAGACCGCCAGCGGCGCATCGCGCAGCGGACCCCGGATGGGACGCCACAGATTGATCACTTGTACCCGGCCGCGGAGCAATTCCTCGGCCTCGTCGCCCAAAAGGTCGCGCACGCGCTGCGGCCCCGACTTCGCGGTGTGGTCGATATGGACGCGCGTCACAGGCTGGCGCGGAATTCCGGCTGCCCGGTCATCCGCGTCGGCCACGCGCTTCCGCCGCGTGTGGTCGAAGATGAAGACGCGGTCGGCGCCCGTCGCTTGGGCGATGGCCGCCTCGGCCTCGGGGTAGTAGACATCGCGAAGCTCGTCATCGTCCCAGAAATCGTGCACGGAGCTCGCGCTTTCGAGCAGTGCGAAACCTTCACGGTCGAGCGACAGATCGCCGGCGAGCGGACGCGCGTCGTAGATCGGCACGATATGGGTCTCGGGCAACGTGTTCGAGCGCGGGACCCCGGCCGGCGGCTCATAGGTGTAGTTGCGCGGCCGCTCCGCCATCGGCACCAGATAGTTCAAGGCGCCGTCAACATGCGGCAGGTCGGAAAGCGACCGGAGGTGTGTACTCATGGATTGGTCCTCCAAAGCTGTTCGAACAGCAAAAATTCATGGGCGGTGAAGGGCACCCCATCGCCAAGGGCGAGCGCGGCCGTGGCCTCTTGCAGGGAGTCCTCGCGCAAGAGACGCCGGTCGGCCGCGTCGGTCGGCGACAGTTCAGGATCACCGGCGTCACGGCACCGCAGCGAAAGCAGGGCCTTGACCCACCCGACCCCGCGTTGGCGCCCTTCCGGCCGGGCGCCCGGGCCCTGAGATTTTGTCAGCCTTTGGCATGTGGTCTCGGCCATGGCGGCCTCCTACCTCATCTGCGCGCTCACAAAATTGGGCTTCTTCCGGCCGATTGACAAAGGATAGTTTGTCAGCGACATATGAGATAATGTCATGAATGGGGCGATCGATGCTGCCATCCCTCAATGGCCTGCACGCGTTCGAGGCCGCGGCACGCCACCTGAGCTTCACCCGCGCTGCCGATGAGCTGCACGTGACCCAGACCGCCATCAGCCATCAAATCCGGCGGCTCGAGCAGCAGCTCGGCAAGCGCCTCTTTGTCCGGGGCAGCCGCACCCTGCGCCTCACCCGCGACGCCGAGGACTATCTGCCGGCGGTCCGCGCCGCCTTCGACGATCTGCGCCGTGCGACCGCGCGCCTGACGCGCCCCGACCATGAAGGGCTTCTGACGGTCAGCACGACGGCGTCGCTCGCCGCCAAGTGGCTCGTCACGCGCGTCGCGAGCTTTCAAGAAGCGCACCCGACCATCGAGGTGCGCATCACGACCTCTCCCCACCTCGTCGATTTCCAGCGCGAGGAAGTGGACATGGCGGTGCGCTATGGACGCGGCAACTGGCCCGGCCTCAGGACGCAATGGCTGATGGCAGAGGATATTTTTCCGGTTTGCAGCCCGGCCTTGATGACAGGGCCCAGAAAGCTGCAACGGCCGGAAGATCTTGTGCACCAGACCTTGCTGCACACGACGGTTGGACGCGAGGATTGGCGGCTCTGGCTCACCGCCGCGGGTCTGCCCGTCTCGCTCGCTTTGCGCCGGGGTTTGAGCTTCGATCAGGGCTTCATGGCGTTGCAGGCGGCGATTGACGGGCTGGGCGTGGCGCTTGGCACGCGCAGTCTTGTCGCTGCCGACATCGCGGCCGGCCGGCTCGTGATGCCGTTCGACCTGGTCCTGCCGGCCGACGCGGGATACTACGTCGTCGCGCCGGAAGAAACCGCCGATACCGCCAAGATCGCGCGGTTTCGCGACTGGCTGGTCCGGTCGGTCGCGCAGGCCGCCCCGGAGGGAAGCCGAAAGCTCAACCGTGCTCTCTGACGGCGAGCGGTTCCTCCGCCGCCAAGGCATCTGAGACCGGGCCCCGAAACCGGGTGCGGTAGAGCCATCCCAAGGGAAGGCACGCGACCATGACGATGATGTACGGCCCGGAGACAATATAAAGCATCGTCTGCAGCGGCAGTTTCTGGGCCATGAGGAAGCCGGTGATCACCGGGCCGATGACGGCGGCGACACGTCCCATGCCGGTGGCGAAGCCGACGCCGTTGGCGCGGATCCCGGTCGGATAGAAGATCCCCACCGTGCAGTTGAGCGAATTGTGCGCGCCGCCGCAGAACGCCATGCCGACAAGCGCCGCGCCGATGATCAAGCCGTCGGTCAGGCCGGGCGTCCCCAGATAGAGGATCGCGGCGACGGCGATGATCGCGGTGGCGACGGTGGTCAGCGGCCCGTAGACATCCAATGGCCGCGCCAGCGAGAGCTGCGTGATGACGCCGCAAGCGGCGGCATAGGAATAGGTCAAGGACGCTCCCGCAGGCGATAGTCCCGTGCTTTCGAGGATGACCGGCATCCAGCTCAACAGCGTCATGTAGGTCAGCGATTCGGCAAAATAGGCGACCCAGAGCAGCGGCGTCGCAAGCCGCTGGTCGCCGCGGAACAGCATCGGCACGGAGAAATTGGTCTTGGTGCGTTCTTGCCGTGCGATGATGGTCGTCGCGGGACCGATCGAAAGCTCCGGCGCGATCCGCGCGACGAGTTTCCGCAATGCTTCGGAGTTGGGCCGCGCGAGTGCCAGGAACCGGATCGATTCCGGAAGAAACACATAGAGCACCGCGCTCAGCACGATCCCGGCGGTACCGGCGACGAAGAAAACCACCTGCCACCCCAAATGCGGGATGAAGGCGGCCGCGACCTGGCCGATGACGACGGTGCCGATCGAATATCCGATGATGGTGTAGACGACGAAGCTCGCGCGATAGCGCTGCGGCGCCGTTTCGGTCACCAGCGCGATCACGTTGGGGATGACGCCGCCGATGCCCAGCCCGGCGACAAATCGCCATATCATGATCTCGTTCAGCGAGCCGGCATAGGCCTGGATCAAAGCGGGGATGCTGTAGGCGAGAACGCCGCCGATCGCGCCCGCCCGGCGGCCGAACCGGTCGCCGACATAGCCGAATATGATGCTGCCGACGAGGATGCCGAAATATCCCGCGCCGAACACCACGCCCATCGCGCTCTTGTCGGCGTGAAAGGCGCGGATGACGGCCGGCGCCGAGACGTTGCCGGCGCCGAAATCGAGTCCGTCGACCACGACGACGAGGGCGCAAAGGATCGTGATCAACAGATGGAATTTGCCGAGCTTGCGATTATCGATGAGAGTGCCGACGTCGATCGTGGTCTCTTCAGGCATGTGATCCTCCCTGCGGGACCCTTTTCTGGTCGCTGTCGTTATGCCGTGCCCCAGACGTCCCGCGCGACCCGCACCACGAGATCGAGCTTTCGCTTCTGATCGTCGTGGGTCAGCGGATGCCCCGTATATCCGGGCGAGAAGCCGCATTGCGGGCTTAGGCTCAGCCGCTCGAGCGGCACGAACTTCGCCGCTTCGTCGATCCGCCGCTTCAACGTGTCGGGATCCTCGAGCGCGCGTTCCTTCGTCGAGACCAGGCCGAGCGACACGCGCGGCTCAGGCCCCAAATGGCGAAGCGGCGAGAAATCGCCCGCGCGGGGCGTGTCGTACTCGAGGAAATAGCAGGCCGCGTTGATGCCCCGGAACAAGGCGTCGGCCGTCGGCTCGTAGCTGGTATCGGCCTGCCACATGCCTTTGTTGTTGCCGCGGCAGTGATGGAGCGCGACCGTCATGCCGTCCGGCGCGCTCTGCACCACCCGCTCCATGATTGTCGTGTAGCTCGACAGAAGCTCCCGCCAATCGTCGCCGCGTTTTGCCATGTTCGCCTGGATGTTCGGATCGCCGAGCTTCGGGATCGAGGTCTCGTCGATTTGCACCAAGGTGCACCCGGCCGCGGCCAGAAGCGTCAGCTCCTGCCGGTACGCCTCGGCGACATCGTCCCAAAATGCGTCGAGCGCGGGATAGACGTCGCGCGAAATCTGGGCGCGGCCGATCGTATAGTGCAGCCCCGGCGGCCCGGGGATGCAGACCTTCGGCTCGCCCGTCTTGGCCACCGACTTGAGGAAGCGAAACGCCTCGATCGTGATGCCGCCCTCCGGCAGCCGGATCGGCTTCGTCACCAGCGTCTTGCGGCCCGGAATACCGCGCATGCCGGTCTTCGGATCGGTGTAATAGAGCTGGGTCTCGTTTTCCGGCCCAAGCTCGGTCCCGTCGAGCGCCAGGACGAAATCGCCGAGATAACTGTCGCGGCGGAACTCTCCGTCCGTGATCGACCGCAGGCCCAGATCCTCTTGCATCGCGACCACGTCGCGGATGGAACGGTCCTCGAGCGCGCGCAATTCCTCGTGCGGCAGCTTCCCGGCCTTGAACGCGTCCCGCGCCGCGATGAGCTCGGCAGGGCGCAGCAAGCTGCCGATATGTTCGGCGCGGTAGGGCTGATCTTGGGTCATGACTCTTCACCTCCCGCATGGGAGGATAATCCTCCCCAAGCGGCCGACAAGCATTTGGTCGCGATGCGATACGAAGTGAGGAAGCGATGGCGGCTCGATCCGAGCGCGAGGTTCTGTTGGTCGGCAGCATGCCGGTGCGACCTGTCGAATCCGTGTTCGAGACAGTCTCGACGCATCTTGGTCCTCTGGCGCACCGCATTCCGGACGGCGAGATGATGGGGTGGCTGCGCCAGGTATGGCGCTCCCACGCGCTCAACCCGTTGCTCGAAGAGGACGGCGAGACCAAGCTCAACGGAAATGCGGCGCTCGCCTTGCCGCTCTACCGTCTGAAGCCCGGTGTCGCGGCAAAGGACCTTGCGCTCGGCCCGTACGGCTATGCGGAGAATGCGCGCCGTTCCCACGCGGCGTTCGCGCGCTTGCGCCGCGACGGCAAGATCCCGCCGCAGACGCGGCTGCAGGTCTGCATGGCGGGACCCGGCACCACCGCTTATGTGATCAAGCTTCCGGCCGACGAATTGCTGCCGCTGGCGCGGGTCGCGCTGTTGCGGGAGATTGAGGCCATGGTCGCCACCCTTCCGCCCTCCGACCTCGCGATTCAGCTCGACGTGGCCATGGAGGCCGAGCACGAGGAATATCTCCGGCGTCCTGATGCCTTCGATACGCCGGTGCATGATGCGTTCCACTGGACGCACGAGCAGATGGCTCAATCCGTCGCGTGGCTCGCCGACCGGATACCAGCCGAGATCGAGCTGGGCTTTCACATCTGTTCGATCTGGCACCACTGCCCGGAGGGCGGCCAGGACAACGAGGTGATGGTGGACACGGCGAACCTCTTGTCCGAACGGATCGGCAGGCCGATCGCCTATATCCACATTCCCATCATTCCGGAGCATGACAGCGTCGAGGACTATGCGCCGCTCGGCCGGCTGCGACTTCATCGAGAGACGAAGCTGTTTCTTGGTCTTCTCAACCTCGCCGACGGACTGGACGGCGCGCGTCGTCGGATCGCCTTGGCGGAGTCGATCGTCCCCGACTTCGGCGTGTCGTTCTTCTGCGGGCTGGGGATGCCGCCCGGCGGCTATGGCGAGGGCGAACCGGGCGGGCTGCGGCGCGTTCCCGGCTCAGGCGATCCTTCCGCACCGGCGCTGAGACCTACGCTGAAGCGCGCGACGGTCGACACGATTGGCGACGTCCTCGACCTGCACCGTCGGGCCGCCGCGCTTTAGCTATTGATCGACGATCGCGCTTACTTTCGGCCAGGCCTCGAGGCCGCGCGCCTTCATGATCTCCCCCAACGCGGGCGGCAGGTATTTCATCATGGCCGGCTCGAAGCTCGGGCGCGCCTTGACCCGCGCGAGCCACCGCGTCAGGTGCGGGCGAGACCGCGTCCACAAACCTGAGCAATTCAGCATATCGAGCCGATTGACATAAGGGATGCAGCCCACCTCGGCGAGCGAGAAATTGTCGCCCGCCAGCCATTGGGTCCGCGAAAGCTGCGCATCCATGTCGCCCAGGAAGCGGTCATAGACACGCAGCGCCGCTTGCGCCTCGGGATCATCGATGCCGTTCTCGAGCCGGCTGCGGCGGCGCGCTCGTTCCGCCGGCGGAACGCTATTGACCCAGGCATCGACCGCAGCCGGACCGTTCGCGATCACGGCGTGGCGATGCGAAATCGCATAAGTGACGATGCCCGTCGCGGGATGAACCTCCTCGTCGAGCCGCTTGGTCCAAATGCGCATCGCGGCACGCTCAACCGCGGAGGCGGGCCGCAGCGGCGGGTCGGGAAACACCTCGTCGAGATATTCGCCGATGACCGCGCTTTCGCGAATGACGTGACCGTCATGCACGAGCGTCGGCACGACATGCTTGGGATTGAGCTTCAAATACTCGGGCGCGAACTGTTCGCCCTTGAGGATGTCGACATAATGGCCGACCCAATCGAGCCCCTTCTCCGCGAAGACGATCCGAGGCTTCGCCGCGCATACGGACGTGCCATGGTGATAAAGCTCGAGCATGTTTCAGCCTCCCCATCGTCACTCGCGCGGAGCGTAGCGCGAAGGATCGTCCGATGCATGCTCTTCGATGAGCCGCGATGGTGCTCGCCACGATGGCGCTATGACCTAGCGCGCCGCCTTTCGCGAGCGCTTGGCGACGTACATCGACGAATCCGCTTTACCTAGCAGCATGTCGAGATCGTCGGAATCGCCAACGCGCCAGAATTGCACCCCGACGCTGACGCCGAGAGAGATGGGCCGCCCGTCAACCTCGAACGGCGTGTTGATCGCCTCTTCGACGCGTGATTTCACGATCTCCGCGTCGCTCTCGGAATGAAGACCCTCGGCGAGGACAAGGAATTCGTCGCCGCCAAGTCGTCCAACCGTATCGCTCTTGCGGATCGACTGCCGAAGCCGATCCGCGACGGCGACCAGGACCTTGTCCCCCGCGATATGGCCAAAGCGGTCGTTGACGTCTTTGAACCCGTCGAGATCGAGCAGCAGGATACCGAGGAGGGCCTTGGATCGTTCCGCCCTGGCGAAAGCGAGCTTGAGCCGATCGATCAGCAGCGCCCGGTTGGGCAGCGCCGTGAGTGGATCGTAAAGCGCGCGCCGGCGGAGCTGTTCCGCCTCGGCCTTGAGCGCCAATTGCGCCCGCACGCGCGCAACCACGACATTGAGATCGACAGGTTTCGTCACATAGTCGTTGGCGCCCTCTTTGAGCGCCCTGACCGTCACCTCGCCGGCGGTTTCGGCGGTAATCATGATCACCGGCAGGGACGACGCCGATTCAAGCTCGCGAATCGCCGACAGGACTTCGATGCCGGATCGATCGCCAAAGCGCAGATCGAGAAGAACGAGATCGAACTTTGCGGATGAGAGATGGGAAAGACAGTCGTCGCT
>DATJLY010000026.1:0-10297 GCA_035509095.1 Allostellaceae bacterium
GAGGTCGCGATCCTCGACGAGCGTATCGAGTCCCGGCCAGTCGCCAAAGGCCCGTCCGCCCTTGACGGCACCGCCCATCACCAGCATCGCCGCGCCGGTGCCGTGATCGGTGCCGTCATTGCCGTTGACCGCGACGGTGCGGCCGAACTCGGTGACGGTGACGACGACGCTCTTGCGCCAGGCGGGACCCAGCGCCTTCGCCATGGCGTCGAGCCCATCGGCGAACCCGGTGAAATTCTGTGCCAGGCGACCCGTGTCGGCACCCTGATTCACGTGCGTGTCCCAGCCGAGCATGTCGAGCGACGCGATGCGCGGCCCGTCATCGGCCGCGAGCAGCTTGCCCGCAACTTCGGCGAGCGGGCGGAATCCGCCAGGACCATAGCCGCCCTGCGCCGCCATCGAATCGTCGCCCAGCACGGCATTGGAGAAATTCTGCGAGGCAAGGCCCGCTTGAAGCGCAGGACCCAGCAGCGGATCGCGCCGATAGAGGCTTTCGAGCGATGACACGAAATCGGGCGAAGCTGCGGCGATCTTCTCGGGCTGCCACGAGGCGACCTCGATCGAGCCGCGCAGAATGCGCGGCACCGCACCGCCCACGGCAAGTCCCAACCGATGATCGCCGCCTTTCATGAGGCCCAACGCCCGATTGAGCCAGCCATCGCTTTCGCGGCCTTTCACCGCGAGCCCGCTTTCCATCAAATCCTGCGCATCGAAATGCGAGCGCGTGTTGTACCCGTTGCCCGATGCGGGCACGACCAGAAGCTCGCCTTTTTGGTAATAGGGCGCGAGCGGTGCCAGCGCCGGATGGAGCCCGAAGAATTTGTCGAGCGCCACGACGCCGCCCGGCTCTCCCGGCGGCTTCAGCGCGAGGCGCGTGCGCCGCTCGGCATAGCGCGGATCGCCATAAGGCGGCACCGTCGCAAGCCCATCCTGCGCGCCACGCAACAGGACCACGATGAAACGCTGATCGGTCGGCGCCGCGGCGAAGGCGGCACGATGCAGGCCGGCGGTCAGGACCATGCCAGCGGCACCGGCGAGAACATGGCGGCGGGCGAGAATCATCGGCGCTGGAACTCCGGGCTCGCGAGAAGCAGCGCGACCGCGGTGCGCCGGCTCGGCGCCGCGCGGATCGCATCGACGGATTCGGCGCTGGCGCCATCCCCGAGGGTCGCGCCGACAAGCGCCGCAGCATCGGGCGGATCGGGCATCCGATCGGCGAACGCCTCGCACCATTGCGCGCGCCGCAGCACCGCTTCTGGCGAAATCCAGGAGGCCGCATCGTCGGGCCAGCCCGACGGCTGCGGCGCGTGGTAGGGCAGTTGATCGAGAACGCGCAGACTGCCCGCGATCAGCGGCGGCTTCGGCGTCCATTGGGCAACGCGGCAGGACGCGATCACCAGCTCGTTGGGCGTGCGCACCTTGGCAAGCGGCTCGCGCCAGACGGCGTCTTCGTGCGCGACCGCCTCGGTGACGCGGGCGAGATCGCCGCCGCTTTGCTGGAACGTCGCGGCGATGCGCGCGACGGCATCGGCGGGCGGCTTGTCGGCGATGAAATGGCGCGCGAGCTTCGTCGCGATGTGGTGCGCCGTGGCGGGATGGGCGGCAAGATCGCGAAGCGCCGCCACGCCCTCGTTCCGGCCGTCCTCGGCATAACGCCGGCCGAGCAGCGTCTTCGCACCCGGCTCGTGCGCGCGCTCACGGAACATGAAGGTGCCGGGATCGGGTTCGACGAGGCGTGCCAGCGACCAGCCCGTGAGGATGCGCGCCAGTGCCTCGACATCGTCCTGCGTATAGCCGCCATCGACGCCCAGCGTATGCAGCTCGAGGATTTCGCGCCCCAGATTCTCGTTGAGGCCGCGGCCGGTGCGCTCTCCGGCCATCGATTCGGGGCCGATCGAGACGGCGTTGTCGAGATAGAGGAGCATCGCCGGATGCGATTCCGCGGCGAGCAGCATGTCGGAAAAACGGCCGGTGACGTGCGGCCGGATCGCCTCGCGCTCGAACGCGCCGCACAAGCCGGTGACGATCGGCCGCAGCGCCGAGACCGTGAAATGGTTGCTCCAGAACTGCGTCAGCCGCTCAAGGAGCGGCGTGTCGCTGTCGGCCGCCGCGGCGAGCCGCGCTTCCACCTCGGCGAGGTAGATTTGGCGCATGGTTTGGCCGAATTCCTTGCGCGCGGCGTCATCGCCCTTGTCGCGGCGCCGCTCGAGGATTTGGGTCACGACCGACGCGCTCGACGGAAGCTCGCCCGGAAGCGGCGCCGGCGCCGAGCGAAGCTGTCCCACCACCCATTGATGGGGATTGGACGCGATCGTCCCGAGATCGTCGCCCCGCGCGGCAAAGCCGAACCTCGTGGCGGCGATGAGGGCGGCGGCGGATTGCGTCATGAATCGTCTTAGGCCGGGCGGGCGCCGCGCATCCCCACCCTACCCTTTCGATCGAGGCAGCGTCGGCATGCGCGCGCGCCGCGCGCGCCCCGCGTCGCCTCTCTGGTTAAAATGTGCTAAACGGGCCGGCCCATGGAGCTGTCGATCGTCATTCCGGTCCGCAACGAAGCGGCCAATATTGCGCCGTTGGTCCGCGAGATCGGCGCGGCGCTCGACGGCCGGTTCGCGTACGAGATCGTTTACGTCGATGACGGCAGCAACGACGGAACAGCGGCCGCCGTGCGCGCCGCCCCGCGGGCGCGGCTCGTCCGGCACCAGCGCTCTTATGGCCAAAGCGCGGCGATCCGGACCGGGGTCAAGGCCGCGCGCGCGCCCTGGATCGCGACGCTCGACGGCGACGGCCAGAACGATCCCGCCGACATCCCGCGCCTGTTCGAGATCGCGCGCGCCGCAGCGGGCGATCCGCCCGTGCTGATCGCCGGCCTGCGCGCGAAGCGTCGCGACAGCATCATGAAGCGCTGGGCCTCGCGCATCGCCAATCGCGTGCGCGCCCGCGCGCTCGGCGACGCGACGCAGGACACTGGATGCGGGCTTAAGATCATCCGCCGCGAGGTCTATCTGGAGCTGCCGTTCTTCGATCACAATCACCGGTTTCTGCCGGCATTGATGATGCGTCATGGCGGACGCACGATCTCGGTTCCCGTGAACCACCGGCCGCGCGAGCGCGGAAAATCCAATTACGGCGTGCTCGACCGGCTGTGGGTCGGGATCGTCGATCTTCTCGGCGTGATGTGGCTCAAGCGCCGCGGTAGCCGGCCCGAGCTCCTGCCCGAGCCCGACGCGGCCGACCTGCCGCAGGCGGCCCCAAGCGCGGCGCCGGTGCCATGAGCGAATTGGGCGGCCTGTCGCGGCTGCGGCTCGTCGGCCGCGTCCTCGTCGTCCTGGCGCTTGCGGCGGGCGCGCTTTATGCGCTGCGGCACCGGCACGCGGCGCTCGACCCGATCGCGCTGTCGGGCGTCCTCGCCGTGCATCCGAACGCGGTGCTGCTGTTCCTGACGCTGCATATCGCCGCGAGCCTTCTCTTCATCCCGCGCACCGTGCTCGCGATGGCGGCGGGTTTGGTGTTCGGCACCGAGTGGGGACTGCTCTGGGCGACGATCGGCAGCGTCCTCGGCGCGGTCGCGGGATTCGTGGTGGCGCGCTATCTCAATAGCGGCCTCATTGATCTCGAAAGCATGCCGCGGCTCGGTCCGGTGCTCCAGCGCGCCGAGGCCGGCGGCTGGCGCGCGGTGGCGGCCCTGCGGCTCATCCCGGTCATCCCGCACAGCCTCGCCAATTACGCGCTCGGCCTGACCCGACTGCCGATCGGGCAATATGCGCTGGGCTCGGTCCTGGGTCAGTTGCCGATGACGGTCGCCTCTGTGGAGCTGGGCGCGGCTGGCGGCAGGATGTGGGCCGGCACCACCGGGTGGCTCATGCCTACGCTGATCGGGGCCGCCGCCTTGCTCGCGTCGCTGCTGCTGCCGCGGGTCGCGCGGCTCAAGAGCTAGGCGAGCTTTTCCGGCGTCGGCCCGCCGGTTGCCCAATCCAACAGCTCCGCCGTGTGCAGCACCGGCACGCCCGCATCCTGAAGCTGCACAATGCAGCCGATATTGCCGGTTGCAACGATCTCCGGCGCGATGCGCGCAATATTGCCGAGCTTGCGCGCCTTGAGGCGCCGGGCCAGGTCCGGCTGCAGCATGTTGTACGTGCCGGCCGAGCCGCAGCAGAGATGACCTTCCGGCACGTCGAGCACCACGAACCCCGCCGCCCGCAAAAGCCGCTTTGGCGCGTCCGTGATCTTCTGTCCGTGCTGAAGCGAGCAGGCGGCGTGGTAGGCGACACGCTGTCCCGTCGCGCGCGCGGGCGGGCGAAGCCCAAGCCCCGCCATGAACTCGCTCACGTCCCGTGCAAGCGCCGCGACGCGCGCGGCGTTGCCGGCGTAAAGCGGGTCCTCGCGCAGCATGAAGCCGTAATCCTTGATCGTCACGCCGCAGCCGGACGTATTCACGACGATGGCATCGAGCCCCCGCCCATCCGCTTCGGCGATCCACGCATCGATGAGCGCGCGCGCATAGCCGCCTGCATCGCGGCCCATGTGATGAACGATGCTGCCGCAGCATCCGGCGCCTTTGGCGATCACCACCTCGCAGCCATGCCGCGTCAGAAGCCGCACCGTCGCCGCGTTGATCTCGGGCGCCAGCACGCTTTGCGCGCAGCCGGTGAGGAGCGCCACGCGCTGCTTGCGCACACCCTCGGCGGCGAAGACCTGCGGCCGCTCGACCGCGCCCGGATTGGGCACCCGCGCCGGGGCAAGCGCCGCCATGGCGCCGAGCGGTCCCGGCAGCATCCGCGCGATCGGCCGCGCGATCATCGCCAGCGCAAGAGCCGCGCGGAACAGCGCCGGCCGCGGCAGCACCGCCGCCAGAGCGGCGCGCACCCAGCGCTCGACAAGCGGGCGGCGATAGGTTTCTTCGATCCGGCGACGCGCTTGATCGACGAGGTGCCCGTAATGCACGCCCGAAGGGCACGTCGTCATGCAGGCCATGCACGAAAGGCAGCGGTCCACATGGCGCGCGACCTCCGCCGTCGCGGCGCGGTCACGCTCGAGCATGTCCTTGATGAGATAGATGCGGCCCCGCGGCCCGTCGAGCTCGTCGCCCAGCAGCGCGAAAGTCGGACACGTCGCGTTGCAAAAGCCGCAATGGACGCACGTGCGCAGGATCTGATTCGCTTCGCTGAGATCGGGATCGGCGAGCTGCGCCGGCGAGAAATTGGTCTGCATCGCCGCTCAGGCCTCGGGCACCATGCGGCCGCGATTGAGGATGCGGCGCGGATCGAACCCGTCCCTGACCCGGGCGGCAAGGGTAGCGAGCGCCGGCGGCTGCGGCTGGAACACCGCCACCTGAAGGCGGAGCGCCTGGGGCCCGTGGATGAGCGTCGCATGGCCCGACGCGAAAGCCGCGCGGATGACCGACGCACCGCCATCCTGGGCGCCCTTGACCGCGAGCCAGAGGAGCCCGCCGCCCCAATCGTAGAAATGGCGCGTGTCGAGCGTCTTTGCGATGCGTGCAGCGACCGCCGGGGCGTCGGTCGGCGCCACCGATACGCGCCAGATCGTGCGGTCGGCAAACGGCGCGAAGGGTTCCGCGTCCCGCACCGCGCGCCACGCGGATTCCGAGTCCGCATCGCCCAGCACATCGATCGTGCCGTATGCGCGCAGTTCCTCGGCAAGGGCGCGGACGCGCGCCTCGACCGAAGGACCATGACCTTCGAGCCGCAGCAAGGTGCGCGCGCCCGAAGGCGAAACGGCTTCCGGCAGATGCGCGGCGCCGCTCACCTCGTGCGGGCTCGCGAGCGCCGCGCTCATCGCGCGGCGCGCCGCCTCGTCGTCGAGCGAGCGCAGCACCAGCGTGCGCATCGCTTCAGACCGCGGCAAAACCTTGACCGTCACCTCGGTGAGCGCGGCGAGCGTGCCATAGGAGCCGGCCATCAGCTTCGGCAGGTCATAGCCCGTGACATTCTTCACGACGCGGCCGCCCGCCTTGAACGCCTCGCCGCGTCCGCTCACGGCGGAAAAGCCCAGGAAATGATCGCGCGCGGCCCCTTGCCGTACCCGCCGCGGGCCCGCGAGATTGCAGGCGATCGCGCCGCCCAATGTCGGCGCCGCGCGTTCGCTCCCGAGAAGGGCGCGCCAATCGGCAGGCTCGAACGCGAGCATCTGGCGTCTTTCGCCGAGCGCCGCTTCGATATCCGCAAGCGGCGTCGCGGCGCCTGCGGTCAGCACCAGCTCCTCGGGCTCGTAAAGGCCGATCCCTGCGAATGCCGACAGATCGAGACGATGCGGCAGTTGCAGCGGCCGGCCCAGCCCCCGCTTGCTGCCGCCCGCAACCAGCTCCATCGGCTCCTCGCGCGCCACCGCCTCCGCGACAACCGCCTCGAGCTCGCGCGTGGTAGTGGGCCGGAAGTCACTCATCAATAGCGAGGCAGGTCGGGAAACGGCAGCTTGCCGTGATGCACGTGGAGGCGCCCCAGCTCGGCGCAGCGGTGGAGCTGCGGAAAGACCTTTCCGGGATTGAGCAAACCTTGCGGGTCGAACGCGCATTTGAGGCGCTGCTGCTGATCGAGATCAGCCGCGGTGAACATGGTGCCCATGAGATCGCGCTTCTCGACGCCGACCCCATGCTCGCCGGTGAGGACGCCCCCCACCTCGACGCACAGCCGCAGGATGTCGGCGCCCAGCTCCTCCGCGCGCGCGAGCTCGCCCGGCTCGTTGGCATCGTAGAGGATGAGCGGATGGAGGTTGCCGTCGCCCGCATGGAACACGTTGGCGACGCGCAAGCCGTGCGCCGCGGCAAGGGCGCTCATTCGGCGCAGCACGTCGGCGAGGCAACGGCGCGGGATCGTACCGTCGACGCAATAATAATCGGGCGAGATGCGACCCACCGCGGGGAAAGCCGCCTTGCGGCCCGACCAGAAAGTGAGCCGCTCCTCCTCGCTGGCGCTGATACGGCAGGAAACCACGCCGCATTGGCGCGCAAGCGCCTCGACCGCGGCGATGAGGTGTTCAACCTCGGCCGGCGGCCCGTCCAGCTCGACGATCAGCAGCGCCTCGACATCGCGAGGATAACCCGCATGCACGAAATCATCGGCCGCATGGATCGCCGGCCGATCCATCATCTCCATGCCGGCGGGGATGATGCCGGCGCCGATGATCTTCGCGACGCAGGCGCCAGCGCCCTCGCTGGTCGGGAATCCCAAGAGGATCGCACGCGCCGTGGTCGGCTTCTTGAGGATGCGCACCGTGACTTCGGTGACGACGCCCAACAGCCCCTCGGACCCGACCAGGATGCCGAGCAGATCATAGCCCTCGGCGTCGAGATGCTTGCCGCCCAGCCGCACGATCTCGCCGGTCATCAGCACCAGCTCGATCCCCAGCACGTTGTTGGTGGTGAGTCCGTATTTGAGGCAATGGACGCCGCCCGAATTCTCGGCGACGTTGCCGCCGATCGAGCACGCGATCTGACTCGAAGGATCGGGCGCGTAATAGAATCCCCGATGCTCGACCGCGTTCGAGATGCCGAGATTGGTGACGCCGGGCTGCGCCACGACAACCCGGTTCTCGAAATCGATCTCGAGGATGCGGTTGAACTTGCCCATCCCGAGCAGGATCCCGTCGGCCAAGGGAAGCGCGCCACCCGAAAGCGACGTGCCGGCGCCCCGCGGCACGATCTTCACCCCGTGCTCGCGGCAATAGCCGAGGACGCGCGCGACTTCCTCGGTTGTCGAGGGCAGCACGACGAGAAGCGGGCTCTGGCGATAGGCGGTAAGCCCGTCCGTCTCATAGGCGCGTCGCTCGTCCTCGGCCGCGATCACGGCGTCCGGCGCCACGAGAGCGCGAAGATCGGCCGCGATCTGGTCGCGCCCCGCGATCGTGCCTGCGTCGGGGATGGGCATCTCCATGGCCCGCATCATACAAAAAACCGCGCCCCAAGGCGCGGTTCATGCGAGCGGCGGGCGCGGCAGGCTCAGCCCTGGCGCGCCTTGAAGCGGGGATTGGCCTTGTTGATGACGTAGACGCGGCCCTTGCGGCGCACGATACGGCAATTCTTGTCACGCTTCTTGAGCGTCTTGAGCGAGTTCGCGATCTTCATCGGGGGGCCTCGGAAAACGGCGCGGACCATAGGCGGCCAAGGCGCCCCTGTCAACCCGAGCGTCCCGCCGCCTCGATCCGGATTACCCGCAAAGCGTGATTGTCGAGCGCCTGGATCGTGCGTGTCCATCGCTCCGCCTCGGCGAGGATCGGCACGAAATCGGAGCGCGGAATGCGGTGCAATTCATCACGCCGGGTCAGCGCGTGCCAGCCCTCCATCACGCGCGCGCGGTAGGCATCGCTTTCATCGGCGACGGCGCTGATCTCGAAGCCGAGGCTCTTGCAGCAATCCTCATAGCGCTCGCGGGTCCAGAGATGCGGCGCCCAATCCGCCAGCGATGCGGCATCGCCGCCTCCGCGATCGAGCATGAAGTCGACGAGCACGAAGGGTGCCGCGAGTTTCAGCCCCTGCTTCACCACGCGCAAGAAGCGCTCTTTGTCGCGAACCTCATGGGTCGCCTCGCGCGCGAGCGCGCCGTCATAGGCGGCAAAAGGAAGATCGAACGATTCCGGATCGTAGGGACGCACAAGCGCGCGCCGCGCAAGGCCGCGCGCGGCCGACATTGCCATTCCGGCATGGGCAAGGAGCGCATCGCGCTCGAGACCCACCGCATCGGCGTTGAGCCGCTGCGCGACGGCGCGCACGGCGCCGCCGAGCCCCGCCGCAACGTCGAGGAACTGCTTGCCCGGCCCGAGCCCAAGCGGCGCGACAAGCGTCAGCACGGCGTCCTCGCCACCCGGGATGACGAAGCCCTCGCCCCACAGCCATTGCCGTACCGTGACGACATCAAGCGCGGGGCCCGGCGCCGCCGCATTCGCGACGGCGCGACGTCGCCACCGCGTCAAGAGCCGCGCGAGAGGGGATGTGGCGTGTTGCGGCGCGACCGGGTCCTCGTTTCTCGCTACGCGTCGGGAAGCGCCGCCACCTTCTGCTCGCGCGCCCGATCGATGGCGCGCGCGGCCGCGCGGCCGTTCAGGAACTGCTTGATGTTGCGCGTCGCCTGACGCAACCGCTGCCGGTTCTCGACCAGCGCGATGCGGACATAATTCTCGCCGTATTCGCCGAACCCCACGCCCGGCGAGACCGCGACATTCGCGTGCTCCAACAGCAGCTTCGAGAAGACGAGGCTGCCGCAATCGCGGAACGCCGGCGGCACCGGCGCCCAGGCGAACATGGTGGCGGCGGGCGGCGGCACGTCCCATCCGGCCTGGCGCAGCCCATCGATCAGCACGTCGCGCCGCGCGCGATAGCGATCGCGGATCTCGACGATGCAGTCCTGCGGTCCGTTGAGCGCGGCCGTCGCCGCGACCTGGATCGGCGTGAAGGCGCCATAGTCGAGATAGGATTTGACGCGCGACAAAGCCGCGATGAGCTTCGCGTTGCCGACCGCGAAGCCGATCCGCCAGCCCGCCATGGAATAGGTCTTGCTGAGCGAGGTGAACTCGACCGCGATGTCGCGCGCCCCTTTGACCTGGAGGATCGAGGGCGGCGGCTCGCCGTCGAAATAGATCTCCGCATAGGCCACGTCCGACAGCACGAAGATGCCGCGCGCGCGGCAGAACTCCACCACCTCGGCGTAGAAATCGAGATCGACCACCTGGGCCGTCGGATTGGCCGGGAAGTTGAGCAGGAGCGCGGTCGGCGGCGGCACGCTGTGGGTCACCGCCTTGTCGAGCTCGCGCAGGAAATCGATGCCGGGGCCCAGCGGCACATGACGGACCGCGGCGCCGGCGATGATGAAGCCGAAAGCGTGGATGGGATAGCTGGGGTTCGGAACCAGCACGATGTCGCCCGGCGCGGTGATCGCCTGCGCCAGATTGGCGAGACCTTCCTTCGAGCCCAAGGTCACGATGATCTCGCGCTCGGGATCGAGCTCGACGCCAAACCGGCGGGCATAATAGGCGGCCTGGGCGCGGCGCAATCCGGCGATCCCGCGCGAGACGGAATAGCCATGCGTCTTCGGGTTCTGCACCGTCTCGATCAGCTTCTTGACGATATGGTCGGGCGTCGCGCCGTCGGGATTGCCCATGCCAAGATCGATGACGTCGTGCCCCGCCGCACGGGCCTTCGCCTTCAAGGCGTTGACCTCGGCAAAGACATAGGGCGGAAGTCTCTTGATGCGGTAGAATTCTTCTTGCATGGCGGACCGTCGACGGCGGGTGAAAGCGGCATTTTAAGCCTTTGCCGCCCAAGGGCCAAGCGGTCCCGAACCGAAAT
>DATJLY010000027.1:0-3036 GCA_035509095.1 Allostellaceae bacterium
CTTCTATTCGCTCGGCACCACGCCGGCGGACGTCAAGAAGCTCGCCCAAGTCGCAAAGGCCGCGCCGATCCGGTTCATCTGCCTCGACGTCGCCAATGGATATGCGGAAAAATTTCTCGACACGGTTAAGCGCGCGCGCGACGACTATCCGCATGCGGTCGTCATGGCCGGCAATGTCGTGACCGGCGACATGACGGAGGCCCTCATCCTCGCCGGCGCGGACATCGTCAAGATCGGCATCGGCCCGGGCTCGGTCTGCACCACGCGGCGGGTGACCGGCGTCGGCTATCCGCAGCTCTCGGCGATCATCGAATGCGCCGACGCCGCGCATGGGCTGAAAGGCCAGGTCTGCGCCGACGGCGGCTGCACCGCGCCCGGCGACATCGCCAAGGCCTATGGCGCGGGCGCCGATTTCGTCATGCTGGGCGGCATGCTCGCCGGCCATGACGAATGCGACGGCGAGATCCGCTATGAGGAGCGAGGCGGGGAAAAGGTCGCGGTCGCCATGACGTTCTACGGCATGTCTTCGGAGACGGCGATGAAGAAGCATTCCGGCGGCGTCGCGCATTATCGCGCCGCCGAAGGCAAAACGGTCGAAACGCCTTATCGCGGACCGGTCGAGGGAACGATGGGCGAGATTTTGGGCGGCGTGCGCTCGATGATGACCTATATCGGCGCCGCGCATCTGAAGGAAGTCTCGAAGCGCACCACCTTCGTGCGCGTGACCGCGCAGACCAACGACGTGTTCGGCGGCGCATAACCGCAGCGGGGCGAGCCGCGCGGGCTCAGTGAATCGGATTGTCGCCCTACTGGGTCCCCATGGCGAGATGCAGGCGCTGTTCGGGCGTGATGAGGTGATCGAGTTTGACCGCGTCCTCGCCGAGATCGATCTCCACCCAGGTCACCTCGCCGCTGAACTTTTTCGGCGTAGGATAATCATAGGTCACGGGCGAACCGAACTCGTCGCCGACATCGCAGGTCTCGTCGGCGGAGAACACCATCGGCTCGGTCATGTCGACCCGGCCCTCGCCGACCTTGCCGCCGTCGGCATAGAGCGTGACGGTTCCGCCTTTGGCGAGGCCGCCGCCGTCGTATTTGAACTCCATCCGCACCTGATGCGTGCCTGAGGGAATCGTCGAGGCGGCTTCGACCGTGTACCGGTTCACGCCATAGAAGTTGTAGCAATATTTGAGCTTGCCGCCCTTGGCGTAGAGGCTCCAGCCGCCGATGATTCCGCCGAGCGCGACGATGACGCCGTCGGCGCCGGTTTCTGGCACGATAAGCTCGGCAGTCAGCGCGTGCGACTTGTTCTTCGTGTTGACGATCGAGCTTTCGGTCAGCCGCCCCATGCCGCGGAACAGAAGCTGCCGGTTTCCCTTGATCAATTGCGGCCGGCCCGCGAGGTCCGGATTGGCGCGCTCGGCAAATCGGTCGTCGAGCGGCAAGACGTTGTACTTCACCGCCTCGATCAGCCACAGCCGTTGCAGATCGCGCAGCTTCTCGGGATGCTGCTTGGCAAGGTCCTTCGCCTGAGTCCAATCCGTGGCGGTGTCGTAGAGCTCCCAGACATCATCGTCGAAGGCTGGCAGCTTGACCGATCCGGTCAACCACGGCGTGCGGTGCCGCGTCACGGCCGTCCAGCCCTTATGATAGATCCCGCGGTTGCCGGCCATTTCGAAATATTGCGTCTCGCGCCGCTCCGCAGCCTTCGCGTCATTGAAGGCGTAGAGCATGCTGACGCCTTCGATCGGACGCTGCTGCACCCCGTTGACGAACATGGGTTCGGGCAGGCCGGCGGCCTCGAGAATCGTCGGCGCGATGTCGATCACGTGATGAAACTGAGTCCGCAGTTCGCCCTTGGCCTTGATCCCCTTCGGCCAGTGCACGATCGTCCCGTTACGCGTGCCGCCAAAGTGCGAGGCGACTTGCTTGGTCCATTGGTAGGGCGCGCAGAGCGCGTGCGCCCAGCCGACCGCATAGTGGTTGTAGGCTTCGGGGCCGCCGAACTTGTCCAAGCGCTCAGTCAGAAACTCCGCCGTCTCTAACTGGGGGAACCCGGTCAGCGGCGCCATCTCGTTGAAGCAGCCCTGAAGCGAGCCTTCGGCGGAGGCGCCGTTGTCGCCGATGACCAGGTAGACGAGCGTGTCCTCGAGGACGCCGAGGTCCTTGAGCGCATCGATCAGCAAGCCGACGTGATGATCGGTGTGCTCGAGAAAGCCCGCATAAACTTCCATCTGGCGCGCGAGCACCGGCTTCATCGCGGGAGCGATCGTGTCCCACGCCGGAATTTCGGGATGGCGCGCGGTCAGCTCGCAGTCCTGGGGGATGACGCCGAGCTGCTTTTGGCGCGCAAAGGTCTCCTCGCGCAGCTTGTCCCAGCCGTGGTCGAATTTGCCCTTGTACTTGTCCGCCCATTCCTTCGGAACGTGATGGGGCGCATGCGTCGCGCCGGGCGCGAAATAGGTGAAGAACGGCCGGTCGGGCATCAGCGCCTTCTGCTGGCGTATCCAGTTGATCGCCTTCGTCGTCATGTCCGTGGTGAGATGATAGCCCTCCTCGGGCGTCTTCGCCGGCTCGACCGGGGTCGTGCCCTCATAGAGCGCCGGGTAGTATTGGTTCGTCTCGCCGCCGATGAAGCCGTAAAAATATTCGAACCCGCCGCCCCCGGTTGGCCAGGAATCGAACGGACCCATGGGGCTCGTCTGCCATACCGGCACCTCGTGGCATTTGCCGAATTGCGAGGTCGAGTAGCCGTTGAGCTTGAGCGTCCGCGCGAGCGGCGAGCAGGTGTTCGGCAGAATCGAGTTATAGCCGGGCGCGGAGGTCGCGATCTCCGTGATTCCGCCCATGCCGACCGTATGATGGTTTCGCCCGGTCAACATCGCCTGACGCGTCGGCGAGCAGAGAGCCGTCGTGTGGAACCGGGTGAACTTGAGACCGTTGGCCGCGAGCTTCTCGAAGTTGGGCGTTTGGCACGGACCGCCAAACGCGCTCGACGCGCCGAAGCCGACATCGTCGATGAGCACGACGAGGACG
>DATJLY010000028.1:0-11767 GCA_035509095.1 Allostellaceae bacterium
GCGAAGACGATGGGATAGCCTTCGCCTGTCTCTTCGTAATAAAGCCTTCCGCCTTCGGCCGCGGCATGGGGCATTGTCACCTCCCCTCGCTGCGGGCGAGCCTACACGGTTTGACAGGAGCCAGCGACTCCTCGCATATGCGGCAGAGGAGGGATCGACATGGAAAAGCAGTTCATCAACCCGCCGGGCATCTTCAAGCATCCGAGCTACACGCGCGTGATCACGGTGAAGGGGCCGTGCAAGTTCATCTTCATCGCCGGCCAGACGCCGTCCGGCGACAAGTATCAGCCGGTGGCGCCCGGCGACTACAAGGCGCAATACGAGGCGATCATCGAGGCGCTGACCATTCAGTTGAAGGCCGCGGGCGCCACCTGGGACGACGTCGTGACCCGGCGTGTCTTCACGCTCGATGTCGACGCGCTGAAGAAAGTCATGGCCGATCCCACGACCAAGCGGCCGGAACACCATTTGCCGCCGCCGACCAGTACCATGATCGGCGTGACGCGCCTTTCCGATCCCGGCTTCCTGATCGAGATCGACCTGATCGCCGTCGTCGACGCCTAGACCTACGCCGTCGCGTGCGCCGGGCGGCGGCGCTCGCCGCGCAGCGCGTCGGCGTGGTTGCCCTTGGAGACGGGGGCGAGCTGATCGGTGATGCGGCTCCAATTGTCGCCGCCATCCTCGCTTGCGAACACCGTGCCTTCGGTGTCGCCCACGAACACCGTGTAGCCGCCGGGATATGCGGCGACGCTCATCGCCTCGATATTGGCGCGAGGCACCACCGAAAAGCCCTTGGGCTCGATGTCCCAGCTCTTGCCGCCGTCACGCGATCGCACGATCGTGGTGTCGGCGACATGCTCGCCCATCCAGTGGCCGGGATGGAGCCGCGCGCCCGACATGAAGAGCGTGCGCTCGTCGGGCGAAAGGCAGATATGGTCGGGATAAGCGAGCCGGAACTCCTCGCCGGTCAGGCGGTCCCAGGTCTCGCCGCCATCGACGCTTTTATACAGGCCGACGCCCGTTGTCATGAACACGGTCTCGGGTCGCGACGGCAGGAACATCACGTTGTGGATGTCGCGATAGGCGCGGTCGTCCGCCCGTGAATAGCTGTCGAGCTCACGCCACGAGGCGCCGGCATCGAGCGTCTTCAACAGCGCTCCCTGCTCGATCGCGGCAAGGATGTGGTTGGGATCGCGCGGGTTGATCGCCAGCATCTTGGTATGGGCGATGCGCGGCGGCGCCGGGAAGGTCCATTGCTCGGTGCCCGGGACCTGGCGGATCGCCGGCAGCTCTTCCCAGCTTTTGCCCAGATCGCGGCTGCGGAACAGCGCGGCGGGCTGCGTGCCGGCGTAAAGCGTGATGCCGCCATCGCGCGCGACCGCGGTCAGCGAATAGACGTCGAGGAGCCTCAGCCCTTCGTTGCGGGGCTCCCAGCCGCCCAGTCCGTCGGCGCTGAAGAAGACGCCGTCGCCATGGGTTCCCGCGAACACGCCGGCGCGTCCCGGAAGCGTCGTGAGGGTGGTGGCGTGCGTCGTCTCGAGGCTCGTCGAGACGGTGCGCCAGTCGTCGTGCGGCCCGCGCTCCAAAAGCGTGACGCCTTTCGCGGTCGCGACCAGAAGGTGCGTCGGCGCATCCTTGCCGTCATAGCGGCTTTGACCATTGGGGGAGAGACAGACGAGCATCGAGGCGGCTCCTCTTGCTGAAGGCGGCTGCGGCAAAAATACTCCATCGCGGGCGGGCGGACAATCTGGCCGCTCGACGGCTCAGATCGCGACCTCGCGGCCCATCTCGACCACGCTCTCCCGCGGCAGCTTGAAATAGTCGCTGACATGGGCGGAGTTGCGCACCATCGAGGCGAAGATCGCCTCGATCCATCGCGGCAGGCCGCCGCGGTCCTCGCGCGCCACCACCGTCTCGTGCCCGACATAATAGGTGACATCGTCGATATGGACGCCGCAGCCGCCGGCATGGGCCTCTTGCAGAAGCGCCGGAACATCGGGCCGCTCCATGAAGCCGAAATGCGCCTCGCCGCGCCAGAAATGGGGCCCGACCTCTTGAAACATGAGCCGCTGGGTCGGCTCGCCGACCCACGGCACCTTCTCGATGATGACGTTGAGCACGAAGATGCGCTCGTGCAGCGCGCGGTTCTGCTTCACGTGCCACTGCATCACCGGCGGCACGCCCGCGCTGGTCCGGGTCAGGAACACCGCCGTGCCGGGAACCCGCGCGATCCCGGCCGCGGCGATCCGCGCCAGGAACTCGTCGACCGGCATGATCTTGTCCCGGAAACGCTCGACCACTTCGCGTGCGCCCCGGTGCCAGATCAGCATCACGCCATAGACGAGCACGGCAAGGCTCACGGGCACATAGCCGCCATCGACGAACTTGGTCAGATTGGCGGCCAGGAACGCACCATCCATGATGCAGAGCGCCCCCGCCGCCGCGCCGGCGGCCAGGACGTTCCAGCCCCAGATCTCGCGCATGGCGATGAACAGCAGCACCGAGGTGAGAAGCATGGTGGCGGAAACCGCGATGCCATAGGCGGCGGCCAGATTGTCGGACTTGCCGAAGCCGATCGTGAGCCCCAAGGTCGCGGCCATCAGCAGCCAGTTCACCGCGCCGACATAGATCTGGCCGTATCCCTCTTGCGACGTCTGGACGATGCGGAGCCGCGGCAGCCAGCCGAGCTGGATCGCCTGACGCGTCATCGAGAACGCCCCGGTGATGATCGACTGGCTCGCGATGATCGTCGCCACCGCCGCCAGCGCCACCATCGGCATCAAGAGAGCCGGCGGACACAGGCGATAGAAGATGTTGTCCGAGACCGGCGCCCCATCCAGCACCAGGGCAAGCTGACCCGCGTAGTTGAGGAGGAGGCTCGGAAACACCAGCGAGAACCAGGCGATGCGGATCGGCTTGGGGCCGAAATGCCCCATGTCGGCGTAAAGCGCCTCGGCGCCGGTGACGCACAGGAACACGCCGCCCAGCACGAGGAAACCGCCGGCGCCGCCCGAGAACAGGTAGGAAAGCGCATAGCGCGGGTCGATCGCGACCAGCACCGACGGGTGCCGCGCGATGCCCCAGATCCCCAGGATGCCGATCACCAGGAACCACATGGTCATCACCGGCCCGAACGCGCGCCCGATCCGCGCGGTGCCCAGCGGCTGCACCAGGAACAGCGCCACCAGGATCACGACCGCGGCCGGCAGCACGTAAGGCGTCACCGAAGACGTGACGATGGTGAGGCCCTCGAGCGCGGACAGGACCGAGATCGCCGGCGTGATGGCGCCGTCGCCATAGATCAGCGCGGCGCCGAACAATCCCATCGCGACGATCAGCGGCCGGTGCTGCCGCTTGATGCCGAGGAGCGACATGAGCGCCAGGATGCCGCCCTCGCCGTCATTGTCGATCCGCATCGCGAGCGACACGTACTTGACCGAGGTGACGAGGGTGAGGGTCCAGACGACGAGCGACAGCGACCCCAGCGCCACGGTCCGGTCGAGCTTGCCGCCGGCGAGGTCGAGCACGGTCTTGAGCGTGTAAAGCGGGCTCGTCCCGATATCGCCGAAGACGATGCCCAGCGCCGCCAGGCTGGCCCCGGCGAGGCCCGTCGCGGCGGCCGGTCTCCCTCTGATGTGATGACGGACCGCGATCCTCGCCAAGTCACCCTCGGACGGTTCCCCGCCCGGAGTCTAGCCCGGTTTCATGACGGATCGAAGCGGGCGGCCGGCGCGGCGGTGTGTCTAATCTGCGGCGTCGCCCAACGCCTTGAGGGCGGCGCCGGCCGGAATCGGCTGCGGCCGCGAGGCGGCCCAATAAGCGGTCGCCATGAAGAGCGCGCCCGCCACTGCGTTGCCAAGCGTCACCCACACCATATTGTAGACGAACCCGCCCCAGGTGACCGTGTCGGGGTGGGGAAACAGCAGCGCCACCAGAAGCAGGGTCATGTTGGCGACCGAATGCTCGTAGCCGCTGCCGATGAAGCCGAACAGGCACCAGAAGATGGCGATGCATTTCGCGGCATCGCTCTGCATCCGCCCGGACATCCAGATGGCGAGGCAGACGAGCCAGTTGCACAGGATCGCGCGGGCGAACAGCGACAGCGCCGGCGCCGTCATCTTCGCGGTGGCGGCGGTCATGATGAAATTGCTCTTGGAATGGAGCATGGCGCCGCCGCCGCCCGCGACCAATAGCACGGCGAGCACCGCGCAGCCCGCAAGGTTTCCGATCCACGACGCGGCCCAGCACTGGGCCAGCTCGCCCAGTCCGACCCGGCCTCTCAGCACGCCCAGCGACATGATCATGGTATGGCCGGTGAACAGCTCCGACCCGGCGAAGATCACGAGCGTCAGCGCGATCCCGAACGAGGCGCCCATGATGAGGCTGCGATAGGCGGGATCGACGTCCGAGCCGATGCTGAAGATGAGGATGATGCCGAGCCCGACATAGGCGCCCGCCATCATCGCGCTGATCGCGAAGCCCAAAGGCGAGCGGCGCAGGAACGCGCTCTTCGCCGCCGCCGACGCGGCAAACTGATCGACGGTATCAAGATACATCGCCCACCTCGCAAAGCTTCGGCGTGGTGACGGCCGCAAAAAGCATGCCATGCCTAACGGCTTGATTCGGGCGGCCAAACCGCTGCTGCATTGCACAATAAGCGATCACCGTTGCGGTCGAGTGCGAGCGATTCGGGCAGACCGGGCTCGGACGAGCCGCGGCGGCGGCGGCAAAACGCTGTGCCGCGGCGGATTTACGCCGGCGCCTCTCTGGTGGCATCGGGATTGCTTCGTTCCGCGGCAAGGGGCGCGGATCTGGTGATGGGTGCCGAACCGGGACTGACCGAGGAGCAGCAGCGCTATCTCGAAGGCTTCATGCGCGGCATCGCGGCGAAGCTTGGGAACGGCGCGTCGGGCGCGGCCGACCCCGCGCTCGACATCCACCGCGCGGCGCAGGACCGGTTCCTCGCGCAAGGCAAGAGCCTGGTGCCGGAGGAACTTGCCAAGCGCGAGGGCCATCCGCTCGACATGTGGGACGCGATCGGCGCCAACGTCGCCGCGGCGCGGTTCCCCAAGGGCCTCGATGTTTTCCGGCACAAATTCTTCGGCCTGTTCTATGCGGCGCCGGCCCAGGACGCGTTCATGTGCCGGCTGCGCATGCCGAACGGGATCCTCTCGGCGCATCAGTTGCGCGGCATCGCGGCGATCGCCGAGCAGCACGGCGGCGGCTATGCCGACGTGACGACGCGCGCCAATCTTCAGATCCGCGAGATCGGCGCCGCCCACGCGATCGCGGTCCTGACCTCGCTACAGGATCTGGGCCTCACCTCGCGCGGCGCGGGCGCCGACAATATCCGCAACATCACCGGCAGCCCCACGGCCGGCATCGATCCGCAAGAGCTGATCGACACGCGGCCCTTGGCGCACGCGCTCCATCACTACATCCTCAACCACCGCGAGCTTTATGGGCTGCCGCGAAAATTCAACATCGCGTTCGACGGCGGCGGCCGCATCGGCGTGCTCGAGGACACGAACGATATCGGCTTCACCGCGGTCCGTGTCGAAGCGGGCGCCGGCATCGAGCCGGGCGTCTATTTCCGGATGCAGCTTGGCGGCATCACGGGGCATGGCGATTTCGCCCGCGACGCCGGCGTGGTGCTGACGCCCGGCCAATGCGTGCCGATGGCGGTCGCCGTCGTGCGCGTCTTCATCGCCTCGGGCGACCGCACCGACCGCAAGCGCGCGCGGCTCAAATACGTGCTGGACGCGTGGGGCATCGACAAATTCATGGATGCGGTCGTGGCGGAAGCGGCGTTTGCGCCGGCGCGGCTGCCGGTTTCGGCGTGTACGCCGCGCGGGCCGGTCGAGAAGCAAGGCCATATCGGCATTCATCCGCAAAAGCAGGACGGGTTTTCCTATGCCGGCATCGCGCTGCCGGTCGGCCGGCTCGGCGTCAAGGAGATGCGCGGCCTTGCCGACATCGCCGACGCGCTTGGCAGCGGCACGATCCGCCTCACCGTGTGGCAGAATTTGATCCTCTCCGACATCCCGGACGCGCATGTGGCCGCGCTCGAAGAGCGGGTCGCGGCGCTGGGCCTTGCGACCAGGGTCAGCGCGGTCCGCGGCGGGCTCGTCGCCTGCACCGGCAATACCGGCTGCAAATTTTCCGCGACCGACACGAAGGGCCAGGCGCGGATCATCGCCGACTATCTCGACGCGCGCCTGGCGCTCGATCAACCGATCAACATCCACCTGACCGGATGCCCCAATTCCTGCGCGCAGCATTATGTCGGCGATATCGGGCTCTTGGGGATCAAGGTCGGCGAGGATCTGGTCGAGGGCTATACGATCGTCGTGGGCGGCGGCGCCGGCGGCGAGCGCACGCTGGCGCGCGAGATCGATGCGAACGTGCCGATGGCCGATCTGCCGGCGCGGCTCGAACGCATCCTCGCCGCCTATCTCGCGCATCGGCGCGACAGTGCGGAAAGCTTCCACGATTTTTCCGCGCGCCATTCGGTCGACGCGCTGAAGCGCCTTTTCGCAGGCCCGGATTAGGATCATGAGCCACATCGTGCCGCTGCTTCCCGAAAACGCGCCGTTCGCGGGCGCCGAGCGCGCCTGGATCAATGGCTGGCTCGGCGCCTATTTCGGCAGCGCGCCCCAGGCCGCGCCCGCGGTCGCGGCGGCGCCGGCCGAAGAGTTTCCCTGGCACGACATGACGCTGGCGCTTGACGAGCGGATGCTGCTCGCCGACGGAAAGCCGCTGCAACGCCGGCTCATGGCCGCGATGGCGCAGCAGGATTGCGGCCAATGCGGCTATCTCTGCCAAACCTATGCCGAGGCGATCGGCAACGGCACGGAAAAGAGCCTCAGCCGCTGCATCCCCGGCGGCAAGCCGACCGCGCGGGCGCTGAAGGAGATTCTGGAGATGGCCCCGCTGCCGGCGGCGCCCGCGGTGCCGGTGATGGCGTCCGCGCCCGCCGAGCCGTCCGCCTCGGCACGCGCGCTTGCCCGTCTCGAAGCGGCGGTGCGTCTCAATGGCGAGGGCTCGGCCAAGGACACGCGCCACGTCGTGTTCGACATCGCGGACGCCGGGCTTTCCTACGCGGTGGGCGACAGTCTCGGCGTCCACGCCACCAACTGTCCCGAGACGGTCGCCGCCATCATCGACTTGCTGAGCGCCAATCCAAGCGACGAAGTCGATTGCCCCGACGGCACGCGGCGGACCCTGAAGGACGCGCTGCTGGCCGCGTGCGATATCGCGCGGCCCTCCGACGAGGCGGTCGAGGTGCTGGCCTCGCGCGCGCCCGAGCCGGGCGAATCAAATCAGCTTCAAGCGCTGGCCGAAGGCTATCCCGGCGCCGGGCCGGAAGAAGCGGACCTTTTGGACCTGCTGCTCGAATTCCCCTCTGCGCGGCCGCCGGTGCAGGAGCTGGTCTCGGCGCTTGCCGTGCTGCAGCCGCGGCTCTACTCGATCGCGTCCTCGCCCAAAGAGGAGCCCAACGCCGTCAACCTCACCGTATCGGCGGTGCGGTGGCGCAAGCGCGGGCGGCTCCGGACCGGCGTCGCCTCGGTCTATCTCGCCGATCGCGCGTCCTTGGGCAGCGAGATTCCGGTCTATGTCCAGAAATCGAACGGGTTCGGCCTGCCCGAGGACAATGATGTGCCCATCATCATGATCGGTCCCGGCACCGGCGTGGCGCCGTTCCGCGCCTTCCTTCAGGAACGCCGCGCGATCGGCGCCAAGGGCCGCAACTGGCTCTTCTTCGGCGATCAGCGGCGGGCGTCGGACTTCCTCTACGAGGACGAGCTCACGGAATACGAGAAGGACGGGCTTCTGACGCATCTCGATGTCGCGTTCTCGCGCGACCAGTCCGAAAAGATCTATGTCCAGCAGCGCATGCGCGAGCGCGCGTCCGAGCTGTGGGCCTGGCTGCAAGAGGGCGCGCATCTCTTCGTCTGCGGCGCCATCGCGATGGCGAAGGACGTCGACACCGCGCTCGCCGCGATCATCGCGCGGCAAGGCGGGATGGGCACCGGCGCGGCCAAGGCGAAGCTCGCCGACCTGACGCGGGCGAAACGCTACCAGAAGGACGTGTATTAGCGCGATATCCGCTCGCCTCGTAATCCTCCTCTTGCGTCATTGCCGGGCTTGACCCGGCAATCCATGGACCCGTGGGTCAAGCCCGCGGGTGACGAAAGATGAAGCGCTGCGGGAGAAGCGGATCGCGCTTCAGGCGGGCTATCCCGGGACGAACATCCAGATCGCGGCGAACCCCATCACCGCGGTCGCGAGCCAGCCCAAGGCGACGACCGGCCGGCTCGCCGTGAAGCGGCCCATCACCGATCGCTTCGTCACCAGCAACAGGATCACCGCCATCAGCGGCACCGCCACGAGCCCGTTGATGACGGCGCTCCAGAACAACGCCCGCATCGGGCTCAGCGGGCTGAATTGCAGGACGAGCGCTGCGAGCACGCTCACCGCGATCACGCCATAGAATCCCCGCGCATCGGTCGCCTTGCGCTCGAGCCCCCAGCGCCAGCCCATCGCCTCGCACAGCGCATAGGCGGCCGAGCCCGCGAGAACCGGCACGCCGATGAGCCCGACCCCCAAGATCCCGAGCGCGAAGAGCAGGAAGGCGAAATTGCCGGCAAGCGGTTTGAGCGCGCCGGCCGCCTGCGACGCCGTCTCGATGGTGGTGACGCCGGCGACGTTGAGCGTGACCGCGGTCGCCAGGATGATGAGAAAGGCGGTGACATCGGAATAGAACATGCCGGTCCAGGTGTCCCACTCGATCCGGCGCAATTCGGGCTTCGCCGCGGCGCCGTCGCGGACGAGCGCCGGTTCCTTGCCACGCTGCATGTCCTCGATCTCTTCCGATGCCTGCCAGAAAAAGAGATAAGGGCTGATCGTCGTGCCGAAGATGCCGACCACCATCGTCGCGGTGTCGTGGTCGAAGCCGACATGCGGCAACACGGTCCGGCGCGCCACCTCGCCCCAGGGCACGTCGACGCAGAACATGACCCCCGCATAGGCCAAGAGCGAGAAGGTCAGCCATTTGAGATAGAAGACATAGCGGTGATAAGGGACGAGCACCTGCAGCCCCAGCGACACGAACACCAGGACCGCCGTCGCCCAATGACGACCAAGCCCCGTGACGAGCTCCGATACCTCGCCCATGGCGGCGAGGTCGGACGCGATGTTGAGGATGTTGGCGACGAGCAGCAGCACCACCACGGCCTGAACCACGATCGGCGGGAAGGCGGTCTTGATGTTGGCGGCGAGCCCTTTGCCGGTCACCCGGCCGATGCGCGCGCAGATCAGCTGGATCGCCGCCATCAGCGGAAAGCAAAGCGGCATGGTCCAGAGCATGTTGAGCCCGAACTGCGCGCCCGCCTGGGAATATGTCGCGATCCCGCTCGGATCGTCGTCGGCGACGCCGGTGATGAGCCCCGGCCCGACCCGCGCGAGCGGGTGCTCTTTGAGGCGTTCCCACAACAGCCGCAGGCTCGACGCCTCGGCCGTTTCGGGTGCGCCGCCCGGCGAGAACGGCATCAGCCCATTGTCGGGTCGAGCACGATCTTGCCCATGCCGGGATCGGCCTCGATCATGCGGTGCGCGTCGGCCGCGCGCGACAGCGGCAGGACATGCGCGATCTGCACCTTGATCTTGCCGTCGGCCACCGCGCGGTAGCATTTCGGCACGTCTTCCGCCTTGTGGCCGGGCATGCCGCGGATCGTGATGCGATGGTCGTAGAGGTAGAAGAAATCGATCGTGACGTTGGGGCCGCCATGGGCGCCGGCGGTGACGAGCCGGCCGTTCATGGCAAGCGCCTTGAAGGCCTGGGGCAGCACCGCGGGGTTGGCGATGTTGTCGTAGAGCACGTCGACGCCCTTGCCACCGGTGATCTTCAGCACTTCCGCGCGCAGATCCTGGGTCTTGTAGTTGATCGCGAAATCGGCGCCGAGCTCGCGTCCCATCCGCACCCGCGCGTCCGATCCCGCAGTGCAGATGACCTTGGCGCCGATCACGTTCTTGGCGAGCTGGATGCCGATCGAGCCGAGATTGCCGCCCGCGCCCATGATCAGGACCCACTCGCCCGCCTTGAGCTGCGCCTCGTTGCAGAGCAGGTTCCACGCGGTCGGGCAATGCCGCAGCGCGACCGCCGCCTCGTGAAATCCCAACCCGTCCGGCAGCACGTCGACGGCGCAGGCCGGGACGCAAACGAGCTCGGCGAACCCGCCCGGCCGCCGGATGCCCATCATGCCGACGGGACCGGCATAGGCTTTGCCGTCCTCGGCGCACGGCTCGAGCGGCATGGTGCCGGCGGCGGCGACGCGCTGGCCGACCTTGAACCGCGTGACGCCTTCGCCCACCGCGTCGACGACACCGGCACTGTCGACCCCCGGGATGACCGGCGGCTTGGCGTTGCGCTGCGGCTGCGTGCCGGCGCGGAGCGCGACGTCGAGCACGCGGTTGACGGTGCCGGCATGGACCCGGATGCGCACCTCGCCAAAGCGGGGCTCGGGGTCCGGGACGTCTTCGTATTTGAGGACGTCGGGGGGTCCGAACTCGTGAAAGACGATCGCCTTCATGACATGCTCGCGTTGGCAAAGGTGGCGGCATAATGTTCTGGCCGCGCGTGGCATTCAAGGCAGAGGAGGCCAGAGGCTCCCATGAAGTTCGGCTATTTCACCCTGAGCGACAATCATTTCCGGAACAACACCCGCAAGCCCAACGACTTCATCGCCGACATCGTCGACGAGGCGATCTATGCCGACGAGGTCGGGCTGCACTCGGCCTGGATCGGCGAGCACCATTTCAGCACGCTGGGCGTGCTGTCCTGTCCCGACCTCGCGCTTGCCTATGTCGCGGCGCGGACCAAGAGGATAAGGCTCGCGCCGGCGGTCACCGTGCTGCCGCTGCATCATCCGATCCGCGTCGCCGAGCAATGGGCGAGCCTCGATCTCCTTTCCGGCGGGCGCGTCGATTTCGCCGCCGGGCGCGGCTATGACCGGCGCGAGTATCTGCCCTTCAAGGTCTCGTTCGAGGACAACCAGTCGATCTTCGAAGAAGGGATGGAGGTGGTGCGGCGCCTGTGGGCCGCGGACGGGCCGATCTCGTGGCAGGGCAAGCATTATCAGTTCGAGAATGTCTCGCTCACGCCGAAGCCGGTGCAGCGGCCGCTTCCCGCCTATGTCGCTTCGTTCTCGAAGCCGTCGATCGAATTGGCGGCGCGGCTCGGCTGCGGCCTCATCGTGGCGCCTTTCGCCGCGGCGATGACCTGGGGCGGCCTGAAACAGGTGGCGGAGCTTTATCATTCCACCTGCGCCGCGCACGGCCAAAAGCCGCAGCGCCTCATGTGCAGCTATTTCATCCATTTCGCCGACACCGCGGCGCAGGAGCAGGCGGCGCGCGAGCGCCAGATCCGCTATTACCAGGAATGCGCGATCCCCGCGTTCCCCAGCGATCCCAAGAACGCGCCGCCGAGCTATCACTATTTCATCAGCCTCGTCGACCGCATGAAAGCGGCGCGGCCCGAGGATCTGACCGACAACGCGGTGCTTCTGGGCTCGCCCGAGCGGATCGCCACGACGCTCCGCCGGGTCGCGGAAGCGGGGTTCGACGAAGTGATCCTCTATTTCAATGTCGGCCTCAAACCGCACCAGCAGGTGAAGGACGAGATGGCGCGCTTCATGGCCGAAGTCGCGCCGCACTTCCGCTGAGGGAGCATGCCAATGGAAAAGCTGCCGCGCGGCGCCAATTTCCT
>DATJLY010000029.1:0-6182 GCA_035509095.1 Allostellaceae bacterium
GCTGCGCATGGACAAGGATGCGCCGCTCTTGCGGCATGTCGTGTGGGCGCCAAAAGCCTATCTCGTGCCCCGGCTCGATGGTCGGCTCATCGTCGGCGCCACGACCGAGGAGCGCGGGTTCGATCGGGACCTGACCGCGGGCGGCGTGCTCGCGCTGCTCGACGGGGCTTGGCGGGCGGTGCCGGGCGTCGAGGAGCTGCCGATCGACGAGATGTGGGTTGGCTTCCGGCCCGGCTCGCGCGACGATGCGCCGATGTTGGGACCGTCGGGCATCGATGGGCTGGTGGTGGCGACCGGGCATCACCGCAATGGGATCCTGCTCACGCCGGTCACGGCGGAGGCGATGGCGCGCTATATCTTGACGGGTGCGCTCGACCCCGTGGTCCATCCCTTCGCGGTCGATCGCTTCGCCGCGCGGGCGAAGGAGGAGGCATGACCACCATTCGCGTCAACGGCAAGGACGAGCTGCTCGCGGCGCCGACCGTGGCGGAGTTGTTGGCGCTGCGCGGCATCCATCGCCCGCGCGGCGTTGCCGTGGCGTTGAACGGCGCGGTGGTCCCGGCCGGCGCGTGGCGCGAGACGAGCCTCAGGGGCGGTGACGTGGTCGAGATCGTCAAGCCGTTCGGCGGCGGGTGAGGGCGCGATGAGCGATGGTTCGGCCAATCTCTCCGATCCTTTGGTGATCGCCGAGCGGCGTCTTGGCTCGCGCCTCCTCATGGGAAGCGGCGGTTATCCGAACCAGCAGATGTTGCTCGACGCGCTGGCGGCGGCCGGGCCGGCGCTCGTCACCGTCGCGATCCGCCGCATCAGCCTTGAAGCCTATGCGGAGAGTCTCGTTGATCTCTTGGGCGACGCCTACACGATCCTGCCGAACACGGCGGGCTGCGCCACGGTGCGCGATGCGGTCCTGACCGCCGAATTGGCGCGCGAGGCGCTCGAGACCAATTGGGTGAAGCTCGAGCTCATCGGCGATCGCGAGACGCTTTATCCCGATGTGGAACAGCTTCTGCGCGCGACCGACGAGCTCGTGCGCAAAGGCTTCGTCGTGCTGCCCTACTGCAATGATGACCCGGTCTCGTGCCGCAAGCTCGCCGATCTTGGCGCGGCGGCGGTGATGCCCTTGGGTTCGCCGATTGGCACGGGTCTCGGCATCGTCAATCCCTATGCGATCGAGCGCATCGTCGCGACGAGCCCGGTGCCGGTGATCCTCGATGCCGGCATCGGCACCGCGTCCGACGCGGCGCAGGCGATGGAATTGGGCTGCGACGGCGTGCTCCTCAACACCGCCGTCGCCAAGGCGCAGGACCCCGCGCGGATGGCGGCGGCGATGCGGCTTGCCGTCGACGCGGGACGGGGCGCGCGTCTCGCCGGCCGCATCCCGCGCCGCACCCAGGCCGAGCCGTCGAGCCCGCAGCTCGGGCTGATCGGCGGGTGAGGCGCGTGGTCAGCGATTGATCTCGACCAGCAGAACCCAGGCGTTGCTGCCGGCGGCGCCGAATGACAGAAGGATGGCGGGTGGAAGCAGATAAAGCCCGGCCTCGTCCCCTCGCGCCAGCAGCACCAGCCCGGCGAGCGTCATCACCAACACCGCGATGCGGTTGAACCACACCGTCCGCGTCGTGCGGCGGCGATGCACCGGATCGAGATGGCGCACATAGCCGGCCTGCAAGGGGATGATGACCAGAAGGGTCGCCATCCCGGCGACGACGATTTCGCCGCCCAGAAGCCGCATCGGTTGCGCCGGCACCAGCGTCACGGACGAGACAACGAGGACGAGCAAGAGGATGATGAGGGCCTCGAGCCCGCGATCGGCCATGCGGCCAAGCGCGAGAATCCGGGCCTGATTCATCGACACGCTCACGAACAAAAGACCGGCCAAGGCCGCCGCGGCGCCAAGCTCGCCCGCGAAGAAACTGCTCCAGTCGCTCAACGGCTCTTTCCCCTTGGCCCGATCAGGGTCGGCGGCGCGGGCGCGCGATCGGCTGGACGCGCCCCGGATGTCGGTGCGATGCTTTGCGATGCATGCTTCCCGATCCGCCGCTTCTTGTCATTACCGATCGGCGCCAGGCGTACCGGCCGCTGGAGCAGGTGGCGGCAACCGCGTTCGCTTCGGGCGGCCGCTGGCTCAGCCTGCGTGAAAAGGACCTGGCGCCGGCTGCGCGGTGCGACCTGCTGCGGCGGCTCGTCGCGCTGGGACGAGCGTGGGGCGCGGTCGTCGGCGTGCACGAGGATATCGATGCCGCCATTGCATGCGAGGCCGGGGCCGTGCATCTGCCCGACGGCGCGTCGGCTGCGGCCGCGCGCGCCCGTCTTGGCGGCGGCATCCTAATCGGCGTCTCCGCGCATGACGCGGCCGGCATCGCGCGCGCGGCGGCGGAGGGCGCGGACTACGCGACCTTGAGCCCGATCTATCCGAGCCGCAGCAAGCCCGATTATGGGCCGGCGGTCGGGCTCGAAGCGCTCGCCGTGGCCGCGCGCGCGGCGCCGCTGCCGCTTCTGGCGCTGGGCGGGATCGACGCGGCCAACATCGCCGCGACGCTGGCGGCTGGTGCCGCGGGGATCGCGGTGATGGGTGAGGCGATGCGCTCCGATGGCGATGTCGCGGGACTGGTCTTGGCGCTTCGCCGCGCGCTTGCCGGTCGCTGACCGCGACGCCATAGTCTTGCTATTGCAGCGATCGGGAAGGGACCGGACCCCGTGATCAATCTCTATTACTGGCCGACGCCCAATGGCCACAAGATCACCATCTTCCTCGAAGAATCCGGAACGCCTTACAAGATCTTTCCGGTGAATATCGGCAAAGGCGAGCAGTTCGCGCCGGACTTCCTGAAGATCTCGCCGAACAACCGCATGCCGGCGATGGTCGATGACGATCCGGCGGAGAGAGGCCCGCCGGTCAGCCAGTTCGAATCGGGCGCCATCCTGCTCTACCTCGCGGAAAAGACCGGCAAGTTCCTGGCCAAGGATCTGCGCGGGCGCGCCGAGGGCCTGCAATGGCTGTTCTGGCAAATGGGCGGACTTGGGCCGATGTCGGGCCAGAACAACCACTTCGCGAATTATGCCGTCGACAAGATTCCCTACGCGATAGCGCGGTATCGCGACGAGACCAACCGGCTTTACGGCGTGATGGACAAGCGTCTTGCCGACCGCGAGTACCTGGCCGGGCCTTACTCGATTGCCGACATGGCCTGCTATCCCTGGACCGTGCCGCCCGAACGCTATGGTCAGAATCTCGACGACTTCCCGAACCTGAAGCGCTGGTGGCACACGATGCATGACCGGCCGGCGGTCGTGAAGGCGTACGAGATCGGCACCCAGTATCGCGGCGTTCCCGCCACCGATCCCGAAGCCCGCAAGATCCTGTTCGGCCAGACCGCGGCGACGGTGCGGCGCGAGGGTTAGCTTTTGTCCCGATTTGGGGCGCGTCACTCCTTCCAGGTGACGCCGACCACGCCAGCAAGGGACGCCAGCTCATCGATGATGGCGGGCGTCCGCGTGTCGCCGAAGCGGCGATAGCGCTGCACCTGAAGGTCGAGCCGCCGATGCTTGCCCTGATCGCCGACGACGATGCCGGCCGCGATCACCGTCATGCCGGCCTCGCCGAGCCGTTGTCGAACCTCGGCGTCGCTTGGTCCGCCGGCAGCAAGCTCGATCGAGAAACGCTCCCGATGCTCCTGGTGCAGGCGGTTCTCAACCCGACGCAACGGCCACAGCGCCGCGTAGCCCAGTATCGTCGCAACGGCGCCAAGCGCGAGAAGGCCCGCGCCAAGGCACAGCCCGATCACGGTCACGAGCCACAAGGTCGAGGCCGTGGTGAGTCCGACCACGAGATCGCCGCGCCGCAGGATCGCGCCACCGCCGATGAAGCCGACACCGGTCAGGATCCCGAGCGGGAGCCGCATGAGGTCGTTCATGACGAATGAATCGGGTTTCCGTCCCGCGGTCGGGAGCAGGAAATTCACCTCGATCATCGCCACGCTGGCGGCGAGCGCGACGAGCACGGTCGTTCGCATGCCGCTGGCCTTGCCTTGCTCGCTTCGGTCGTAGCCGATCAGCAGCCCGGCCAGAACCGTCAGCGCCAGCCGCAAGGTCACGTCGGTCCAGTGGAGATCCGTCGGCATCAGGCCTTGGCGGGCGTGTCTTGGACGATCACCTCCCGCCCGGACCGTTCCCGCAGGATCGGGAGGGCGCGCTCCTCGGCGCCCTGCTTCGCCAGCCGCACCACCAGCACGACGCCGCCGCTTTGAAGCTCGGCGTCGAGGAAGGTGGGCGTCGTCAAAGGTGCCACCTTTCCGATCGCTTCGCCGATGGCTGCCGTCCCGCCCGCCGCGACGACTGTTGCAGCGGCGATCATGAGCGGTGCGGCGCCGACGGCGACCGTGAAGCCCGCCGCGGCGAACGCCGCTATGGTCGTGGCGACGCTCACGCCCAGATTTCGGGCCTGCCGGATGTCGGTGTCGCTGACGCTCGCCGGCCTTTCGTCCGGACGGTCCGCCGCGACCTTGGCCGGATCGGCGGCCACGTCCTTATCGACCGTAGGTCCCGATATGAAGCTGATCTCCGCGCGATCAAAGCCGTGACTTTGCAGGTCCGAGACCGCGGCTTCGAGCGCCTCGCCGTCGGTGAAGACGGCAATCGCCTCGCGGATAACCGGTGCGTCCGCCATGGTGGTCCTCGCTTTTCTGCCAGGAACGGAACGATCCGGCGGCCGGGAAGGTTCACTTTGGGAACGATCGGCGCCATTCTGTCGCCACAGTTCCGGAACTTTTGGGTTCACCCGGCATTGCAGGAGACGATGCGTCGATCGCGCCATTTCGGTTCTCGCGGAAAAGAAGGCATGAGCCGGCGGATGGTACGCGCCTTACGCCGACCGTTGGCCGCAAGAGCACCGGATGCGGCCGCAACCAAAGCGTGATCAAGACGATCCCGCCGTAGCGCCGCCACCGGCCCGGCCTGGCGCGAGACCCGGTTTCAGCATCGGCCTTTTAAAGGACATGGTCGTCGCGATTCTCTTTCGCGTCGGCCGCGACAACATCTCGATCCTCGCGGCGGGTGTCGCGTTCTACGCGTTCGTCGCGATCCCGTCGTCGCTTGCGGTGGTCGTCTCGTTTTATGGGATGGTCTTCAATCCGGTCGATGTCGGACGGTTCATCGACGGGCTTGCCTGGATGCTGCCCGGCGACGTCATCGTCGTCGTTTCCGGGTTCCTGAAGACGCTGACGACCAATCCGGGGGGACAGCTTGGCCGCAACCTGATCATTGGTCTGGTGGGGGCGGTCTGGAGCACCCAGTCGGGGACGTCGTCGCTGATCTCGGCACTCAACGCCGCCTACGAGGAACGCGAGGACCGCGGCTTCGTGACGTTTCAGGCGACGTCGCTTGTCATCACGCTCGGAACCTTCGCCTTTGCCATCTTGGGACTGGGGCTTTTGGCGGCGGTCCCGTTGGCGCTCGCCTTTTTGTCCTGGGACAATGTCGGGATCACGATCGCGGCCGCGCTGCGCTGGCCGTTGATGTTCCTGCTTGTCGGCGTGGCGCTCGCGGCGCTTTATCGTTATGCGCCATCGCGCGCCCCTCACGCGCGGAGCTGGGGGTTCCGCGGGGTGCTGTTCGCCACCGTCGCCTGGATCGGCGCGTCGGCGCTCTTTTCGCTCTATGTCCGCACCTTCGCCTCGTATGACCGGATTTTCGGTCCGCTGGGCGCGGTGGTCGTCCTTCTGTTGTGGCTCTATCTGACGATCTTCGTGGTACTGATCGGCGCCGAGCTCAACGCGGAGATCGAGCAGCGCAGCTCATGACCAAAAGAAAAGCCCGCCGAAGCGGGCTTTTCCGTTAGCGCGGGAGCGTCAGACGCGTTCGCTCTGCCGCTCGTATTCGGCGACCTGCCGTTCGGCCTCGTCGCGGGCGATGCCATAGCGCTCCTGGATCTTGCCGACGAGCTGGTCGCGTTTTCCCTCGATCATGGTCCAATCGCTGTCGGTGAGCTTGCCCCACTTCACCTTTGCCGTACCGACGAACTGCTTCCAGTTCCCGGCGATGCGATCCCAGTTCATCACGGACTCCTTGGTTGCCGCAGTCTCTCTTGAGAAACGCCGACCAAGGGGTCCGGGGTTCCCTCGGATATGCGGCTACAAGAAGTTGTGTACGACCCGCACCATCGCCGGGCCGATCAGCACGACGAA
>DATJLY010000030.1:0-6194 GCA_035509095.1 Allostellaceae bacterium
TCTCGTCGATCTCGATCCCCGGCAGCGCGATGCTGTCCGAGCCCGTGGCGAGAATGATCGCACGCGCCGCCGTCACCGTGCGTCCCGCGACCGCGATCTTGCCCGGCGCCACGAGCGTCGCCGCGCCGGCGATCCGGTCCACCTTGTTCTTGCGGAACAGGAACTCGACGCCGCGCGTGTTCTCGGTCACGACCTTGTCCTTGCGCGCCATCATCTTGGCAAGATCGAGCCCGACATCGCCCACGGTTATTCCATGGACCGAGAGGGCGTGCTGCGTCTCGACATATCTCTCCGATGATTGCAGCAGCGCCTTCGACGGGATGCAGCCGATATTGAGGCAAGTGCCGCCGAGCGTCGGCCGCTTCTCGACACAGGCGACGCTCATCCCGAGCTGCGCCGCGCGGATCGCCGCGACATAGCCGCCGGGTCCCGAGCCGATCACGATGACGTCGTAGCTGTCGGCCATGTCACATCTCGAACAGGAGGCGTTCGGGCTCTTCGATACATTCCTTGATGCGGACGAGGAACGTCACCGCCTCGCGCCCATCGATGAGCCGGTGGTCGTAGGACAGGGCAAGATACATCATCGACCGGATCTCGACCTTGTCGCCGACCGCGACGGGCCGGCGCTCGATCTTGTGCATGCCCAGGATCGCCGCCTGGGGCGGGTTGAGGATCGGCGTCGACAAGAGCGAGCCGAACACGCCGCCATTGGTGATCGTGAAGGTGCCGCCGGACAGCTCCTCGACCGAAAGCTTGCCGTCGCGCGCGCGTCGGCCAAGCTCGGCCACCTTCTTCTCGAGATCGGCAAAGCTCATCCGGTCGGCGCCGCGCACGACCGGCACGACGAGCCCCTGCTCGGCACCGACGGCCACGCCGATATCGTAGAAATTCTTGTAGAGGATATCGTCGCCGTCGATCTCGGCGTTGGCCGCCGGAATTTCCTTCAGCGCGACGATGCTCGCCTTGATGAAGAAGGACATGAAGCCCAGCCGCACGCCGTGCTTCTTCTCGAAGCTGTCGCGATAGCGCTCGCGCAGCGCCATCACCGCGCTCATGTCCGCCTCGTTGAAGGTGGTGAGCATAGCGGCGGTGTTCTGCGCCTCTTTGAGGCGCTCGGCGATACGCTTGCGGAGCCGGGTCATCCGCACGCGCGTCTCGCCGGCCTCGGTCTCGCGCGGCGCTGCGGGCGGTGGGGTCGGGCGTGCCGCGGGCTCGGGCGCCGATGCAGGCGCCGGCGCGGGCCGCGCCGCCATCACATCCGCCTTGGTGAGGCGTCCGCCCTTGCCGGTCGGCTGGATCGACGCGGCGTCGACCCCGGTCTCGGCAACGAGCTTTCTCACCGCCGGTCCGGAACGGGCGAGCAGGTCGGGGGCGGCCGGCTTTTCGCGCGCCGGCGCCGGCGGCGCCGGTGTGGGCGCCGCTGCGGGCGCAGGCTTGGCGGCGGTCGCGGGCGGCGGCGCACCTGCCCCATCGCCGATTTTCCCCAAAAGGCCGCCGACCTTGATCGTCGCTCCTTCGGGCGCGGCAATCTCGGTCAGCGTGCCGGATGCTTGCGCGGCAAGCTCCTGGGTTGCCTTGTCGGTCTCGAGCTCGACGAGCGGATCATCGAGCGCCACGGCGTCGCCGACCTTCTTGAGCCAGCGCGCCACCGTCACCTCGGTCACCGATTCGCCAACCGTCGGCACTACGATCTCGGTCGCCATGAGAGCCCCTCGGGTACTGGATCCGGACCGCCTCGGGTACCGGATCGAGAGCACGCACTCTAGCGCCGACCGGTTGCGCTTTGTACCCACCGACTGAAATTTGCGGGATGAGGCGGATGCCATAAAGGCACCACAACGATGCCTTATTAAGGTGCCATTCCGCACGTATAAGTCTCGCGTACCGTCCATGCCGAAACGCAATGACGGAGGCAAAGCTATGAGAGCGGCACCGGTAATGGTCCTGGCCTTATCCTTGTTCTCGTGGGGCGCTGCGGCGCAGCAGGCGCCCGATGCGGCGCCCCCGCTGCAGCCTGGGCGGCAAGGCGATATCCAGTTCGTCAGTGGCGGAAGCAGCCTCGACGACCGCGAAGCCCTGAGGGACGTGGCGGGCAAATACGACGTCCGCTTGACTTTCGCGGTATTGCCGGGCCGGCAGTATTTGTCGGGCGTGAACGTCAAGCTGGCCGATTCCAGCGGACGGACCGTGCTCGATACGGTGTCCGACGGGCCGCTGTTCTACGCGGCGGTCCCGCCGGGGCATTATCGCCTCACCGTCACAAATAGCGGGCAGGCCCAGACCGGCGAGTTTTCTGTGGCCGGGAACGGAGTCGTATCCCGGGCGTTCTTTTGGCGGCAGGCGGACTAGTTTCCTCCTCCGTCTGGTCAGCGCGCGCGGTCCTGATCCACGGGTTGAGCCATGAGGAGATGTATTATGCGTATGGTTAAATTCGCCCTTCTTGCGGGCGCGATGTTGTCCTTGGCGGCATGTGGAACGACTCCGCCGGAGCGGGCTGCGACAGGCGCCGCGATCGGCGCCGGCACCGGTGCCGCGATCGGCGCGATTGCGGGCGGGCCGGCCGGCGCTGCGTTCGGCGCGTGGGTCGGCGGCGCCTCGGGCGCGCTCGCGGGCGCCGTCACGCCTCCCACGATGGTCGATCTCGGCAAACCGGTCTGGGAATGACCGCAGCCTGATCCGTCTCGCTCGCCTTCGGGCCAACCTCGAAGGCGAGCGGCGGGTCGACACTGTTGCCAATCGCGCGCAACGCGGTGACACTGGCGGCGGAGGATCGCCGCCAGTGTCACATTCGCTCTTCGCTGCCTCTCTTGCCGTCATCATAGCGAGCGCCGGTCCCGCGGCCGCGCTCGACAAGGTGCGTGTCGGCACGCCGGCCGCCGACGTGTTCGAGTTCGCCATCCTCGATGCGGGCATTGGTGGCGGCTTCTTCAAGAAGCAGGGGCTCGACGTCCAGAAGATCGATTTCGCCGGCGGCGCCAAAGAACATCAGGCGATGGCGGCGGGGGATCTCGACTTTGCCGTCACGACCGGCGCCGACATCCTGTTCGTGATCCGCGGCGCGCCGGAAAAGGCGATTGCCGCTTACGGCGGCGCGCCAGTGTCGCTCGTGATATCGGCGCGGCCGGATTCCGGCATACAGTCACTCGCCGATCTCAAAGGACGCACCGTCGGCGCGACCTCGATGACATCGATGACGGCTTGGGTCGTGATGGAGCTGTCGCGCAAGTCGGGATGGGGACCCGACGGGATCAGGCATGTGGGCGTGGGCGGGAACGCGGCCATGATCGCCGCGCTCGAGGCGCACAATGTCGACGCCATTTGCGGCAGCACCGGCACGGCCTATGAGCTCGAGGCCCAGGGCAAGGGCAAAATCGTCGCCCGCGCCAACGACAAGATCAAATCGTTCATCGCCGACATGCTGACCGCGAGCGACGACATGATCCGCACGCGGCCGGACGAGGTGCGCGGCTTCCTGCGCGCGTGGTTCGAGACCGTGGCCTTCATGAAGCGCGACAAGGCGTCGGCGCTGCGGTTGACGCAGAACGCGACGCAGCTTCCGCCGGAGATCGCCAGCAAGATCTATGACGACGAGATGCCGTCGATCCGCAGCGACGGGCATTTCGACAAGACCGACTTCGCGGCGGTGAAGCAGTCGCTCATCGATCTGGGGCTTGTGACGACCATGCCGCCCGACTCGGCGATGATCCGCGAGGATTTCCTGCCCTAAGCGCCGCCGCGCCTTAGCTCAGTGCCGCGGCGACGAGGCGCGCCTGCTCGATATTGTGGCGGCGCAGCAGGCCGGTGGCGGTCGCTGCCGCCTCGGGCCGGCCGACATAGCGCGCGCGCTTGGCCTTCACGTCGATCGTGGCGAGCGCGCGTTCGAGCCGCCGGTCGACGAAGGACCAGGCGCCCATATTCTCGGGCTCTTCCTGACACCATACGAGCTCGGCGTTCGCATAAGGCTTCATGAGCTGTGCGAACGACGCCGCCGGGAACGGATAAAGCTGCTCGAGCCGCAGGATCGCGACGTCGTCGAGCTTCTTCTCGCGGCGTGCCTTCAGAAGGTCGAAATAGACTTTTCCGCTGCACAGGACGACGCGGCGCACCTTGTCCGGCGGCGCGATCGGATCGATCTCATGGATGAGGCGATGGAACGACGTGCCGGGCCCCATCTCGGACAGCGCGGTCGCAAGCTCGGGCGCGCGCAGAAGCGACTTCGGCGTCGTGATGATGAGCGGCTTGCGGAAATTGCGCCGCACCTGGCGCCGCAGCGCGTGGAAGTAATTGGCGGCGGTCGTGAGGTTGCAGACCTGAATATTGTCCTCGCCGCACAGCTGAAGATAGCGCTCGAGCCGTGCCGAGGAATGTTCCGGTCCTTGCCCCTCATAGCCGTGCGGCAGCAGCATCACGAGGCCCGACATCCTGAGCCACTTCGCCTCGCCGGAGCTGATGAACTGGTCGATGATGACCTGCGCGCCGTTGGCGAAATCGCCGAACTGCCCCTCCCACAGGACGAGCGCGTGCGGCTCGGCAAGGCTGTATCCGTATTCAAAGCCCAGCACCGCCGCTTCGGACAACGGGCTGTCGATCACTTCGACATGCGCCTGACCGTCGCGGACATGGTTCAAGGGGATGTAGCGCTCCTCGGTCTCCTGATCGACGAGAACGGCATGGCGCTGCGAGAAAGTGCCGCGGCCGCTGTCTTGCCCCGAGAGCCGAACGATGGTCCCTTCCGCGGCCAGCGTGCCGAAGGCGAGCGCCTCCGCGGTCGCCCAATCGATACCCTCGCCGGTCTCGATCGCACGGCGCTTCTGATCGAGCTGACGCGCAATCTTGGGATTGATCTGAAAGCCCTCGGGCACGCGGGTCAATGCCGCGCCCACCTCGGTCAGCAGCTCCATCGACGCCGCGGTCTCGCCGCGCCGGTCATCGCCCGAGGCGACGCCAAGGCCGGCCCAGGCGCCTTCGAGCCAATCGGCCTTGTTGGGCCGGTAGCTTTTGGCGGCTTCGAACTCGGACTCGAGCCGGCCCACGAAATCCTTGTTCATGCGGTCGACGTCGGCGTCGGTCAGCAGCCCTTCGGAGACGAGCCGGCGCGCATAGATTTCGCGCGTGGTGGGATGCTGCGCGATGGCGCGGTACATCAGCGGCTGTGTGAAGGCCGGTTCGTCGCCTTCATTGTGGCCGTGGCGTCGGTAGCAGAAAATGTCCACCACCACGTCCTTCTTGAAGCGGTGGCGGAACTCGGTGGCGATGCGCGCGACATGCACCACCGCTTCGGCGTCGTCGCCATTCACGTGGAAGATCGGCGCCTGGTTGCCCTTCGCCACGTCGGAGGGATAGGGGCTCGACCGCGCCTGGCCCGGGCTCGTCGTAAAGCCGATCTGATTGTTGACGATGACATGGATCGTGCCGCCGGTGCGATAGCCCCTGAGCTCCGAGAGATCGAGCGATTCCGCCACCAGCCCTTGGCCTGCAAAGGCCGCGTCGCCATGCATCAAGAGCCCGACCACCTCGTCGCGCGTCGTATCGCCGCGCTGAACCTGCTTGGCGCGCACCTTGCCGAGCACGACCGGGTTGACCGCTTCGAGATGCGACGGATTGGCGGTCAGCGAGAGATGCATCCTGACATCGCCGATCTCGCGGTCGGTCGAGGTCCCGAGATGGTATTTGACGTCGCCCGATCCCTGCACGTCCTCGGGATTGGCGGGATTGCCCTGGAATTCCGAGAACAGCGCGGCGAACGGCTTGCCCATCATGTTGGTCAGCACGTTGAGGCGGCCGCGATGCGGCATGCCGATGCACAGCTCTTTCATGCCGAGCTGACCGCCGCGCTTGATCACCTGCTCGAGTGCCGGGATGAGTGCCTCGCCGCCATCGAGGCCGAAGCGCTTGGTGCCGGTATAGCGCCGATCGCAGAACCGCTCGAGCTGTTCTGCGGCGGTCAGCCGCTCGAGGATCGCGCGCTTGCCTTCGGGCGTGAACTCGGTGTGGTTGCGCGGTACCTCGATGCGGGCCTGGATCCAGCGCCGCTCCTCGAGCTCCTGGATATGCATGTATTCGACGCCGACCGTGCCGCAATAGATCGCCTTCAGGGCGCTCAGAATGTCGCGCAAGGTCGCGGTGTTGAACCCCAGAAGGTCGTTGATGAAGATCGGCCGGTCGAGATCGGCCTCGGTAAAGCCATAAGT
>DATJLY010000031.1:0-4204 GCA_035509095.1 Allostellaceae bacterium
GGACCGGGCCTCGTCGATCACTACACCTACGCGATCGTCGGCGACGGCTGCTTGATGGAGGGGCTGTCGCACGAGGCGATCTCGCTCGCGGGCCATCTGCGGCTCGCCCGCCTCATCGTGCTGTGGGACGATAATCACATCTCGATCGATGGCGGCACCGATCTTTCGGTTTCGGACGACCAGATCGCGCGCTTTGCCGCGTGCGGCTGGCACGCGGAGCGGATCGACGGCCACGACACGCAAGCGATCGAAGCGGCGCTGACGCGCGCGCGGGACAGCGATCGGCCCTCATTGATCGCCTGCCGCACGACGATCGCCTTCGGCGCGCCGACCAAGGCGGGCACTGCTGCCGCGCATGGCTCGGCGCTGGGCAAGGCGGAAATCGCCGGCGCACGCACGCGGCTCGGCTGGGGCTGGCCGCCGTTCGATCTGCCCGAGGACGTGATCGCCGACTGGCGCGACGTGGGTCAGCGCGGCGCGCAACAGCAAAAAGCATGGCGTCAGCGCTTCGATGCTGCCGATCCCGAAACGCGCACCGAGTTCGTGCGCCGCATCGAAGGCGTGCTGCCGCGCGGGTGGCGCCGCGCGATCGAGCAGATAAAGGCGAAATTTGCGGATGCGGCGCCCCGGATCGCGACGCGCCAAGCCTCGGGGCAGGTGCTCGATGCGCTGGTGCCGATGATCCCCGAGCTGATCGGCGGCTCGGCCGACCTTACCGGCTCCAACAACACGCTGGCCAAGGGTCAGAAACTGATCACCCGCCACGATTTCTCCGGCAGCTATGTCCATTACGGCGTGCGCGAGCATGGCATGGCCGCGGCCATGAACGGGATGGCGGCGCATGGCGGCATCGTGCCTTATGGCGGCAGCTTCCTGGTCTTCACCGATTATTGCCGTCCCGCGATGCGGCTTTCCGCGCTCATGCGGCTGCGCGTCGTCTATGTCATGACGCATGATTCGATCGGCCTCGGCGAAGACGGGCCAACCCATCAACCGGTCGAGCATCTGGCCAGCCTTCGCGCGATGCCGGGGCTTCTGGTGCTGCGGCCGGCCGATGCGATCGAGACCGCGGAATGCTGGGAACTGGCGCTTGGCCGGCGGGTTCAGCCCGTGGTGCTGGCGCTGACGCGTCAGGCGGTGCCGGCGCTGCGCCGCGATGCCGGCGAGAACCGGTGCGCCAAAGGCGCCTATGTGTTGGCCGGGGAGGGGCCGCGCGACGTGACCTTGCTGGCCACGGGTTCCGAAGTGGCGCTGGCGCTCGAGGCGCGGAACCTCTTGGTCGCGCGGGGCATTGCCGTAACGGTGGTTTCCATGCCGTGCTGGGAGCTGTTCGATGCCGCGGACGAGGATTATCGTCGCGAGGTGTTGGGCGAAGCGCCCCGGCTTGCGGTCGAGGCGGCCTCGCCGTTCGGCTGGGAGCGCTATGTCGGCGCGCACGGCCGGATCATCGGAATGCCGGGCTTTGGCGCGTCGGCGCCGGCCGACGAGCTGTTCCGGCGTTTCGGCTTCACCCCCGGGGCGATCGCCGACGCCGCGGTAACGCTTCTTGAACAGGGCCGTGACTAGCTTCTATCAGCAACTTCGTCGGAGGATGGGATGAGCGTCCGCGTCGCGATCAACGGTTTCGGTCGCATCGGCCGCCTCGTGCTGCGCGCGCTCCACGAGCAGGGCCGCGATGATCTGCAGGTCGTCGCCATCAACGATCTGGGATCGGTCGAGGCGAACGCGCAGTTGTTGAAATATGACAGCGTGCACGGGCGGTTCCGCGGCGAGGTCAGGACCGGCGAGAATTGGATGGATATCGGGCGCGGCAAGATCGCCGTGCTGGCCGAGCGCGACCCGGCGAAGCTGCCGTGGAAATCGCTCGGCGTCGACGTCGCGCTCGAATGCACCGGTCTCTTCACGAAGCGCGAGGCCGCGGCAAGGCATATCGAGGCGGGCGCCCAGAAATGCGTCGTGTCGGCGCCGGCCGACGGCGTCGACTATACGCTGGTGATGGGCGTCAACAGCGACGGCCTGAAGCGCGAGCACACTGTGATCTCGAACGGTTCGTGCACCACCAATTGCCTGGCGCCGGTGGCCTATGTGCTGAACGAGGGCGTCGGCATCGAGCAAGGCTTCATGACCACCGTGCATTCCTATACCGGCGACCAGAGCACGGTTGACACGTTGCACAAGGACCCGCGCCGCGCGCGGGCGGCGGCGCTCAACATGATCCCGACCTCGACCGGCGCCGCGAAGGCGCTGGGCCTCGTGATCCCGGCCTTGAAGGGCAAGCTCGACGGCACCGCGATCCGCGTGCCGACCGCCAACGTGTCGCTCATCGATTTCAAATTCACCGCCGCGCGCGACACCTCGCGCGAGGCGATCAACGCGATGATGGAAAAGGCGGCGGGCTCGAACCGGTTCAAGGGCATCCTCGGCGTCGTCAAGGACGAGGTGGTGTCGAGCGACTTCAACCATGACAGCCACAGCTCGACCTTCGACCTGACCCAGACCACGGTGCTGGGCAACCGGTTCTGCCGCGTCCTGTCGTGGTACGACAACGAGTGGGGCTTCTCGAACCGCATGGTCGAGGCGGCGGCCCTCTTCGGCGCGATGGTGTGAGCGCGCGGATCGTCGTCCATTCGCTCGATCATGCGCTCGCGGCGGCATCGGCGGCCGCCGGGCTGGGGAAGCCGGTGGCCTTGGCGAGCGCGCCCGGCGCCGGCACTTATGCCGGGCCGACCTGGTTCCTCGCCGTTGTCGAGGCGGCGCGCTCGGCCCATCCCGGCGCCCGGGTTACGGCGGTGCTCGATTGCGCCGGCGAGGCGGGATCGGCCCTCGCTGCGCTGCGTGCGGGCGCCCGTCGGGTACGCTTTTCCGGCCGGTGCGATACCGCCCGGCGCCTTGCCGAGATCGCCGCGGCCTTGGGCGCCGAGATCGAGCGCGGCCCACCGCCGCCCGCGCTCGACCTCTTGGGCGAGCGCGATCCCGCGGGCGCCTGCCGGGCTTGGCTTTTGGCGCACGGAACGCCCCCATGACCCGCGCATTTAAGTTATGATTGAGATATTCTTGCGAAGCTCCCGCGCCCTCAAAGGAGTGCTTCGATGCAGGTGACGGAACGGGTCAAAAAGATCCTCGACCATTACGAAAGCGACAATCCCGGAACCAAGGCCAACCTTGCCCGCATCCTGATGCAGGGCAAGCTGGCCGGAACCGGCAAGGTCGTGATCCTGCCGGTGGATCAGGGGTTCGAGCACGGACCCGCACGCAGCTTTGCGCCGAACCCGCCGGCCTATGACCCGCACTATCATTTCCAGCTCGCGCTCGACGCGGGCCTTTCGGCCTATGCCGCGCCGCTCGGGTTCATCGAGGGCGGGGCCGCCACCTATGCCGGCCAGATCCCGACCATCCTCAAGGTCAATTCGGCCAACAGCCTCGCCCGCGCCAAGGAAGGGCCGTCCCAGGCGGTGACCGCCGGCGTCAAGGACGCGCTCCGGCTCGGCTGCTCGGCGATCGGCTTCACGATCTATCCCGGCTCGGACAAGGCCTACGACATGATGGAGGAGATCGCCGAGATGGGCCGCGAGGCGAAGGCCCACGGGCTCGCGGTGGTGATCTGGTCCTATCCCCGCGGCGGCACCCTGTCGAAGGAGGGCGAGACCGCGATCGACATCTGCGCCTATGCCGCGCACATGGCGGCGCTGTTGGGCGCCCATATCATCAAGGTCAAGCCGCCGACCGACTTCCTCGAGCTCGACGCCGCCAAGAAGGTCTATCAGGACCGCCGCATCGACATCTCGGGCCCGGCCGCGCGCATCCGCCACGTGGTGCAGTCCTGCTTCAACGGCAAGCGCATCGTCGTGTTCTCGGGCGGCGAGGCCAAGGACATAGACGGCGTCTACAATGAGGCCCGCGCGGTTCGCGACGGCGGCGCCAACGGCTCGATCATCGGCCGCAACACGTTCCAGCGCCCGCGCGAGGAGGCGCTGAAGATGCTCGACACGATCGTCAAGATCTACCGCAACGAGGCGTAGGAAACGATGGCGGCGCGGCTCTATCTCATCACGCCGCCCTCGTTCGAGCCGCGCGACTTCGCCGAGCGGCTCAAAGAGGCGCTCGACGCGGGCGATGTCGCCGCGTTGCAGCTTCGCTTGAAGGACGTCGACGACGACGCGGTGCGGCGCGCCGCCGACATGCTGCGGCCGATCGCGCAAAGCCA
>DATJLY010000032.1:0-3510 GCA_035509095.1 Allostellaceae bacterium
CGCGCATCACCACGATGCGGTCGGACATTGCCAGCGCTTCTTCGAGATCGTGCGTCACGTAGAGCGACGTGATGCCGAGGCGATGCTGCAGCTCGCGCAACTCGATGCGCATGTCGGCGCGCAGCTTGGCGTCGAGATTCGACAGCGGCTCGTCGAGCAGCAGCACCCGCGGCTCCGATACCAGCGCGCGCGCCAAGGCGAGGCGCTGCTGCTGTCCGCCCGACAGGTAAGGCGCCGGCCGCTGTTCCAGCCCGTCGAGATGCACAAGCGCCAGCGCCTTCAAGACCCGCTCGCGGATCTCCGCGCGGGCGACGCGCGGACGCTTGTGCCGAAGCGGGAAGGCCACATTCTCGAACACCGTCATATGCGGCCAGATCGCGTAGGATTGGAACACCATGCCGATGTTCCGGTTGTGCGGCGGGATCCAGGTCCCGCGCGTCGAGGAGAACACGACCTCGCCGCCGATCAGGATTTCGCCGGCATCGGGATGCTCGAGCCCGGCGACGCAGCGCAGGATCGAGGTCTTGCCGCAGCCTGAAGGTCCCAGCAGCGTATAGAATTGCCCGGGCTTGATCTCGAGGGAAACGCCGCGCACCGCTTGCGTCTCGCCCTGGGCGGTGCGGTAGGTCATCGCTAGGTCGCGGATCGAGATCATGGCGGTTCCGGATGGTGGGAGCGGCGCGGATCATGCCGCTCCGACACGCGATGATCCAGCAAAGAAACGGCGAGAGAGCCCGTCGAGACGCGCGGGCGCGTGCGGGAAGCGATCTCGCCTAAGGGGCGCGGCGCGCGAACACGCGCAGGCCGCGCTCGTCCGCGCCGATCGAAAGCTGAGGCTCGGATGGGGCGTCGACATCCAGCTCGGCCTCATTCTTCGAGACGCAAGCGCGAGTGCGGTCCATGGCCGCCTTCCAGCTTAGTCCCGCCTCGACGTCCTGAAGCACACAGCGGTCGAACACGGTGTATTCTTGCTGCGCGTTGCATCCGAAGGAGGGACGATCCGGGCGCGCCGCAGTCAGGATCACCCGGTTGGGCGCGGTCAATGGCGCTTCCGCGAAGATGCCGGAATAGCACCCGGACGCGACCACGACCGTCGGGTGATTGCCGCATCCTTCGACCAGCATCTGGTCGAGATCGGCCGGCGACAGGAACATGAGCGCGCTCACGATGACAAGGCCGCGCCCCTTCGCGCCGTGCGAGGTCACATAGACAAAGCATCCCTCGCCGCGTCCGGGATCGAGATGGGTCAGCGCCGTCCGCACATTCGCCCTCGATGCAGCGTCGGGGCCAATCGCCGAAGCCTTCAAGACGGTCATGTTCGCGCGCGGCACACCATATGAAGCAAGTTTGTCGGCCATGGCGTTCACCGCGTCGTCGAAGGCGCGCTCTTGAAGATCGCCCGCGATCAGCACCGCCTTCCATCCGGAAGGCTGAGGCGCAGGATCATCGGCTGCGGCGTTCTGCGTGCTCGCATTCTGCGCACCCGCACAGGCGGCAAGCGAGAGGCACAGCGCCGCCGCCTGAACCAGCCGGCGCCAGTGATTGCGCGGATTTGTCACGATGACGCTTTTCTCCTCTCGCGCTCCTCTAATACCGGCGCGGCGATGCTACAACAAGCCGAGCACCGTTGTGTTTCGCGTGACCTCCACCACAAACGGGAATGCAAGCGATGACCCGAGAGACGCCTGCGGCCTCGATGATGAGCAAGGTCCCGGCGATCACCCTCGCCTTTTGGGTCATCAAGATCAGCGCGACCACGTTGGGCGAAACCGGCGGCGACGCCTTGTCGATGACGCTCGCGCTCGGCTATGCGGTGAGCACCCTCATTTTTCTCGCGATCCTGATCGCGGCGCTCGCCGGTCAGGTCTCGATGAATTCCTACCATCCGCTCATGTACTGGACCGTGATCGTCGCGACGACAACGGCCGGCACGACCTTATCGGATTTCCTCGACCGCACCGTTGCACTTGGCTACCCCTTGTCGTCGGCTCTGCTGTTTGCCGCGGTCCTCCTTGTCCTCGCGTGCTGGCGGCTCGCGACGGGATCGGTTTCGGTCAGCAGGATAGCCACGCGAACGGCCGAGCTTTTCTATTGGACCACGATCTTCTTCTCCAACACGCTCGGCACGGCACTCGGCGATTTCCTGTCCACCTCGCAGGGTTTCGGCTTTGACGGCAGCGCGCTCGTTTTCGGCGCGGCGATCGCGCTCATCGCGGCGGCCTATCTTTGGACCCGCCTCTCCCACACGCTGTTATTCTGGGCGGCGTTCATCCTGACGCGGCCGCTGGGCGCCTCTCTCGGCGACCTCCTGACGAAGCCGCACGCCGAAGGCGGGTTCGATCTGGGCCGGATCACTTCGTCGCTGGTCCTGGCCGTCTTCATCGTCATCGCCATCCTGACGACCGACAGCGGCGCCGAGCGATTGGAGTAGACCCGGATGGCGGCACTCATGTAGGAGTCGACCGCAGATGGCACGGGAGGCCCACCCATGGCGAGGCTGCGTCACTTCGCGATCGTTGTCCGCGACCTCGAAAAATCGGCTCAATTCTATGAGGGCGTGTTCGACCTGAAGCGGGTCGGCGCCGAAACGCTCGATCTCGGGTCCGCCATCTATCTCAGCGACGGCGTGATCAACCTTGCCCTCCTCACCTATCGCGGCTCGCGCGGGTCGGGGCTCGAAGACGCGGCCAGCTTCGTCGGCGCCCACCATTTCGGGTTTCAGGTCGACGACATCGCCGCCGCGCAAAAGCGCATCGAAGAAGCCGGCGGCAAATTCTTCTTCGACCTCGGCGAGGATCAGGACAAGGCCAATTTCGAGCGCAAGTTCAAGGACCCCGACGGCATCATCTTCGACATCTCGCGCAAGGGCTGGCTCGGCGCGACGGGATAGGCGAAGCGGCGCCGGAAACTTCACACATAGTCGGGCGTCTCGCCGCGGTCGAGCGCGTCGCCCGCGGCGGCGATCCCGTCGAGATAGCGCTCCCACACCATGAGGTTAATCCGGCACGCGCGGACTACCGCGTCTTCCATGCCGAGCTTCTGCGCCTCGGTCGCGACCGTGTTCCAGCCGAGGTTGGAATGCACGATGTCCGCCTCTTCGTGCAGCTCGAAGAAGTCGAGGTCGTGGTTCGGCAGGCCGAAGAGCGTACCCCACCGCTCGCGCTCGACCCCGAACCAGCCGCGCTCGCGGAACGCGCCGGTGCCATAGCCCGGGATGTTCGCCCGCTCGGCGCAGGTATTCGCGATCAGCCCTTCGAGCCAATGCCGGTTGGACATCAGCGCCTCCCAGGCGAGCCAGCACATCTGCGTCGAAACGAGCAGCCGCGCGTTCTCGATCTCCGCGCGCTTCAGCCCGATCCGCGTGCCGAGATCCTCGAGGATCGCCCAATGCGGCCGCCCGCCGCCATGCTCGTGGTCGGCAATGATCTCCTCGGCGGCGGCGCCGATGATACGGAGCCGCGTTTCCCAGTCAGGGCAATTGGTGGCAACGCGCAATTTCAGGACCGAATT
>DATJLY010000033.1:0-7911 GCA_035509095.1 Allostellaceae bacterium
TGCCAGCGGTTGCGGTCGCCGAGCAGCGTCTCGGCGCGCCCCTGGTGGATCGAACGCCAGCGCTCGGTGTCGACCGCGCCGGGATTGACCCCGACGACGCGGATGCCGTCGTCGAGGCTCCGTCCGCCCAGCGACCGGGTCAGCCCGTTCAATGCAATGTTCGCCGCGTTGCCGCAGGCATAGCGGAATTGCGGCTGCTCCGCGCCGGTGCCGATGACGTTGACGATGACCTTGGGCGGCCGGCCGCGCATCAGCCGGTACATCGCGCGGGTCAGGTTGACATAGCCGAACACTTTGAGGTCCCACGCCTCGCGCCAGCGCGTCTCGTCGATGTCGAAGATGTCGCCGGTCGGAATGGCGCCCGCATTGTTGACGAGGATGTCCGTGTCGGGATGCGCCTCGGCGAGCGCTTCGGGCGCGCCGCGCCGCGACAGGTCGACGGCGTGCGGCGCGACCCGTCCAGGCGCCACTTGTGACAGCCGTTCGACGGCGCTGGCAAGCCGGGCTTCGTCGCGCGCGGCGATGGTGACGTGGCATCCCTCGGCCAAGAAGCCCCGCGCGACCGCAAAGCCGATGCCGAGCGATCCGCCCGTCACGAGCACGCGCCGTCCTGTCAGTCCCAGTTCCATGGGGCGGAGTTAACACCGAAACGGTCGCCAATTCCATGCACTCGCCTTGTGCGCCGAGAGGCTGCGGCCTAGCATCGCTGCGCGATGGCGACGAACGCCGATCTCATCGTCAGGATGCTGCAAAAAGCCGGAATCACCGAGGGATTCGGGATTCCCAGCGGCAATGTGCTGCCGCTGATGGAGGCGATGCGCGCGGCGAGCATGCGTTTCGTGCTCATGGCGCATGAAGGCTCGGCAGGGTTTGCCGCCGACGTGACGGGGCGGATGACGGGCCGTCCCGGCCTCGCCATTGCGACGCACGGGCCCGGCGCCACCAATCTCGCGACCGGGGTCGGATGCGCGCTGCTCGATCGCTCGCCGATGATCGCCATCACCTGCAACGTGCCCGTGGCCCAGCATGGCCGCCGGGTTCAAATGCACATCCCGCATCACGAATTCTTCGCGCCCATCACCAAGGCGAGCTTGCCGTTGCGGTCGGGCAGCATCGCCGCCACGGTCGCCGAGGCGGTGCGCCTCGCCTTGAGCGAGCCGCAAGGGCCGGTCCATCTCGACCTGCCCGAAGACGTGGCCTTGGCCGACGCGCACGAGGATGCCGGCGCCCTTGCAGCGCCGACACGGGGCGCGAGGCCGGAATCCCGCTCGCTGAGCGCCGCCATCGACCTCATCGCGCGCGCCAAGCGGCCGGTCGCGGTGATTGGTGCCTCGGCCTTGCGGCTCGCCGAGCCCAGTCTCCTGCGCCAATTCGTCGAACGCCATCACTTGCCCTTCGCCACGACGGCGATGGCGAAAGGGCTGATCGACGAGGATCATCCGCTTTCGCTCGGCTGCATCGAGCGGGCGCGGCGTCAGGTGCAGCGAGGCTTCCTCGCCACGTCCGATCTGATCGTCGCTGTCGGCTATGACACGGTCGAGGTCGAGTACGAGGCGTGGATCGGCCGCGTGCCGCTTCTGCATATCGACCCCGCGCCGGCCGACACCGACGGCTCGGTCACGATCGCGCACCAGGTAGTAGGCGACCTCGACGCCGCGTTGGAACAGCTGGCGGCTGACTGTGCCAAGTCATCCTGGGACCCAAGCGAAGTCGCGCGTCACCGCGAGGCGTTTCAGGCTTCGCTGCGGCCGCCGACCAATCGCTTCTCGCCGCACCAGGCGATCGATGTCGTTCGCGCGGTGCTGCCACGGGACGGCGTGCTGGCCTTCGATGTCGGCGCGCATACGCATCAGATCGCGAGCCAGTGGCGCGCGCCCGCGCCGCGCCGCTTCCTTGTCACCAACGGCTGGTCGTCGATGGGGTTCGGCCTGCCGGCGGCGATCGCGGCGAAGCTCGCGCGGCCCGATCTCGCCGTCGTGGCCGTGATTGGCGACGGGTGTTTCCAGATGACGTGCGGCGAAGTGGCGGCGGCCGCGCGTCTCGGCCTTTCCTTGCCGATCGTGGTGCTCGACGACCGCTGGCTTGCCCTCATCAAGGTGAAGCAGGAGCGCCGCGCTTATCCCTATATCGGCACCGAGCTTCCGCTGGCCCCGCCGCCCGCGCATTATTTCGGCGTGCCGGCGATCCCCGCAACGAACGCCGGCGAGCTCGAAGCGGCGCTTCGGCGCGCGCTCGCCGCCAACCATCCCACCGTGATCGAGGCGGCGGTCGATCCTTCGCACTATTCCGAGACGGTCTATGACTGACCCGACGGCCGCCGCAACCCCGCCTGTTCCAGTCGCGGCATCACGTCCTTGCGCCACCGCCGCATGCCGTCGACATACTCGACCCAGTTGAGCAGCAAGCCGTCGATGCCAAGCGCCGACAGCTTCAGCACTTGGTCGACGATGTGGTCGGCGGTGCCGACGATGGGATAGCCGCCCCATCCGGCCTTGATGACGAACTTGGTCTGCTCGAGCTTTTGCGGCAGCAGGCGCTGCATCTGCTCGCCCTGAATGCGCACCAAGGTCTCGACCGCCTCGTCGTCGCCCTTTTCGACGACATAGTAGTGGAGATAGTCCTCGGCCTCCTTCTGCGTCTCGCGCTGGACCACCGTGGCATTGCACCAGACTTGCAGGTCGCGGCCATACTCCTCGCGGGCAAGCTTCTTGTAGGCCGCGATATGGGCGCCGGTGCGCTCGAGGTCGCTCGCACCGACCGAGACAAACGCCATGTCGGCATATTTGGCGGCGAAATGCTGTCCCTTGCCGCTCGATCCGGCGTTCATCAGCGGCGGGAACGGACGCTGGATCGGCTTTGGCATCGCAAAGCCCTTGCGCACGGAAAGATATTTCCCCTCGTAATCGAACTCCTCTTCGCGGGTCCAGAGCATCTTCATGATCTCGATCCACTCGGCCGCGTAGTCATAGCGCGTGTCGTGCGGCATGATCGGCGCGCCGAACATCTCGAGTTCCGGCGAGAACCAGCCGCACACGATGTTGAGCGCAAAGCGCCCGCCGCTGATGTGATCGACCGTCGTCGCCTGCTTTGCCGCGAGGATCGGATGGACGGTCGGGACATGCGACGTGGTGAAGACGCACGACCGCTCGGTCGCCTGGGCAAGGCCCGCGGCCCAGGTATAGGTCTCGAAATTCGTGCCGTTGAAATTCGAGGGCCCGCCGAACCCTTTCCATCGCGCGACCGGCACCAGCGCCTCGAGGCCCAGCGCGTCGGCCTCTTTCGCCGCCGCGAGCGTGTTGGGCCAGGTCGTGACGAAACGCTCTTCCACCATCGTCACGGCGCAGCCATTGCTCACATTGGTACCGAACGTCCCGAGCTTCAGCTTGTTGTCGTTGAAAAGGGGATTGGTTGCCGCGCGCGGATCGGCGTTCATGCTGGACCTCGTGTCATGCGTCGGGCTCTCACCGGCAGCCGGGGAGCTTGCTGTCCTTGTTCGTGACCTTGAAGGGTCCCAACTCGCGCGCGGCGTCTTCGGCGAAGCTCGCATCGACCAGCCGGTCGGCCGGAAACGCCTTGGTGATGATGCCGTTCTTCAGGAACCAATCCTGGATGTCGAGGATGCTCGCCATGTTGAAGCGCCCGTTGGGATCGCGCGCCTGCCACGGCGCCCGTGCCAAGAGGTCGCGGTTGGTCGTGACCTTGTACTTGACCAGAAGGTCCAGCATCTCCGACCGCAGCGCCTGATCGCCATGATAGGCTTGGCAATATTGGCGCCCGCCCCGCACCAGCGCGACGAAGAAACGCTTCGCCACGTCGGGCTTCGCCTTGATCCAATCCGTATTGGCAAGATAGGCGTTCGTCTCGTAAGGCGTCGGCCTCACGTAGTCGTCGGTGCTGAGAAGATGTTTCCCCATCCCTTGGCCGATCACGATGGTGGGGAAGGGCGGCACCTCGAGCGCGGCGTCGACGGCGCCGTTCTGGAGCGCGACGCCCATTTTGTTGAAGTCGAGATATTTCTCGTCGATGTCCTTCAGGGTCAGCCCCGCCGAGGCGAGGGTCTTCGACATCTCGTAATCGAGGATCGTGCCGGGCCCGACCATCGCCACGGGGCGGCCCTTGAGGTCCGCGACGGTCTTGATCTGGTCGGCAAGGTTCGGGCGGATCAGCAATTCGTGATAGATCGGCGAGCCGCCGCGTTCGAGCGCCATGTTGATCGGCGCGTTGGTCGCAAGGGCGTTGAAGACCCCCGCGGCGATGCCTGCCTCGGCCACGTCGACGCGCTCGGTGGTGACGAGCATCACCGTGCTGGCCTGGTCGACGATGGTCTCGGTCTTCACGTCGATCCCGGCATCATGGAAATAGCCGTGATCGAGCGCGTAGAACGCCGCCGCCGACTGTGCCGTCGGCGTGATGCCCAGCGTCACCTGATCGAGCGCGGCGGCAGGCGAGGCGGCGAACAAGTACGCGACGAGAGTCGTCGCCGCCAACCAACCCTCTCCGCCTGCCTTGGCGGGGGGAGAGGGTGCGAGCGCAGCGAGCGGGTGAGGTGGGTGCCCGCCACGGGAGAGATCGCGCAGGCTTGTGCGCACCTCACCCTCCCGTTGCGTTGCATCGGGCCCCGCCCTCTCCCCACTTCGTGCGGAGAGGGAAGATAGCGGCTTCAATGTCCGCCGGTGTGCTGGAAGAAGCGCCTCACCTCGCGGTGGCTGAAGCGCCAGCCGGCGGGCGTCTTCACGAATTTGTCGTGCCACTCGCCGAGGCTGAAGGGCGGCCCGAGCTCGAGCGGAAGCTTGGGCGTCGCCGTGCCCGGGTCGGTATGGAAGGCGATGTAATAGGTCACGCCTTCGGCATGCTGGTCGTCGGTGACCGTGATGAGGATGTTCGAAGTGATGTGCCGGATCACCTGTGTCTGCGATCCGCGCTGAAAGGATTTGATCATCTCTTCACGGCCCTTGAAGGGCGTGCCGCCGCGGATCCAGGTGCCGTCGGGCGTGAACAGATCCACGGCCTTCTCGCGCTCGCCATGGTCGCTCAAATGACAAAGCCGCACGACCATGTCGCGGCATTCGTGTTCGATCGTCCGTTTGTCGCTGTCGTTCATCGCATTCCTCCTTCAGGCGATCCGCGTCGTCAGGACGCCGATCCGTTCGACTTCGCATTCGACCACATCGCCGCGCTTCAGCCACCAGGCCGGCTCGCCGGGCTTCCGGCCCGCCGCGACGCCGCCGGGCGTGCCGCTGCCCAGCATGTCGCCGGGTTCGAGGCCGATCTCGGACCAATGCGCGATCTGCTCGTGGATCTTGAACATCATCAGGGATGAATTGGAATCCTGCCGCGTCTCGCCGTTGATCCTGGTCTTGAGATCGAGATGCTGCGGGTCGCCAACCTCGTCGGGCGTGCACAGCACGGGTCCCAGCGGCGAGAAGCCGGCGAAGTTTTTGCCCAGAAGGCCGATGCCGCCGCCCTGGCGGTTCTCGCCGCGATACATGTCGCGGTCGGTGATGTCGTTGAAGATCGTGTAGCCGAACACGTAATCGAGCGCCTCGCCCCGGCCGACGCGAAAGGCGGGGCGGCCGATCACCGCCGCGATCTCGACCTCGTAGTCCATGTGCTTGGTCTCGGCCGGGAAATGCACGGTCTCGTCCGGTCCGATCACTGTCGAGGCGAACTGCACGTGCGCGATCGGGACTTTGGGTCCGTTGGGGTCGGCGCGCTGCTGCATCTCCTGCTGATGCGCGAAATAGTTCTTGCCGGCGGCGATGAATTTGCGCGGCCGCGGCACCGGCGCCTTGAGCCGCACGGAACCGCGCGCGTAGAGGATCGGTTCGCCGCGCGGACCTTGCGGCTCGCCCGCAGCGGCGAAATCGAGCGCGCGCCGCGCGGCGTCGAGCCCAAGCGCGCCGTTGGCGATGAAGGCGCGCGCCTCGGGCGGTGCCAGCGCGCGCGCCAGGACAAGCGCGCGGTCAAGCGGCACGTCGCGCGCAAGCCGCGCCGCGGTCGCGCCTTCGAGATCGAGCACCCGGCCATCCTCGGTCAGGATGCCGAACCGGTCGACGCCGTTCCGCTCATAGGTCACGAAGCGCATGAGATTCCCTCCCTCTCGCTCACGCGATCCGCGCGCGGAGCACGCCGATGGGCGCGCACGCGACCTCGATCCGGTCGCCGGGCGTGAGCGGGATCGGGCTGTCGACCGCGTTGCCGGCGCGCGGGCGCGCGATCGCCGCGCCCCAGGCGACCATGTCGCCCGGCTCCACCACGAGGCGCGACCACGCCTTCACCGTGTCGGCGACGCCGTGCGCGAAATCCGAAACGGCAAAGCGTTGCCGTTCGTCGCCGTTGACGGCCAGCGTGATCTCGGTCGCGGGATCGAGCACGCCGGCGCCGGCGATCCAGATCGCCGGACCGAGCGGCGACAGGCCAAGGCAGTTCTTGGCATAGAGGCTGTTATTGGTGCGCGCCTCGGTCTCGAACATGTCGCGATGGGTGATCTCGGCCATCAAGGTGAATCCCACGATGGCGCGCGCGGCTGCCGAAGCGCCGAGCCGATTGCCGCCGCGTCCCAGCACCGCGACGAGCGCCGCCTCGACGTCATAGCGCGCCGTGGGATCGGGCAGGCGGATCACCGTGTCGGGATCGGCGAAGGCGGTCGCGAACTTGGAAAAGCCGACGACCATGCCGGCCGGCCGCTGGTCGTTCGAGCGCGCGAGCGCGATCGTCCCTTCGGTCAGGAGCAGCTTCTTGTCGGGGCCGATCGGCTTCAACAGCGTCGGCGCGGCATGGCCGTCGGCTCGGGCATCGAGCGCGCGCTCGATCCGCGCCTGGCTTTGCGCGCCCATTCCCGCGACATAGGCGAGCGCCGTCGGCAAATCGGCATCGCGACCCATCTCCGGCATCACATCGGCCGCATCGTGCCATCCCCCCGACACGCCGCAGGCCAGAACGTGCGGCTCCATGAGAAGCGGGGAGGGAACCTCGCCTAGCGCCAACCGCATCACGCGCCTTCCACCATCACTGACGCTGGCACTCTAAGCGCCGCGCGCGTGAGCCGCAACAGCATGGCCTGGGCGGCGGCCCACGCCATTCCCCTTCTTGTGGAGGACGCTTATCATGCGATGGGGCGAAAGGGAGGATCCGACCATGGCACGCGCAACGATGCCGACCGACTTGACGACCGAGCAGAAGCGGGTCGCCGACGCGATCATGAAGATGATCGGCACGACGACGATCAGCGGACCCTACTCGGCCTGGATTCATCGGCCCGAGCTGTGTCATCGCCTGCAACAGGTCTCGGACTATTTCCGCAAGGATTCGGTGATCCCGCCGCGCCTGCGGCTTCTCGCGGTGCTGACCGTGGTGCGGCATTGGGGGGCCGATTATCCCTGGAGCGTGCAGGTGCCCGCCGCGATCGAAGCGGGGCTCGCGCCGGCGGTCGTGACGGCCCTTGCCGAAGGGCGCACGCCCGAGTTCAAGGATATCGACGAAGGCATCGTCCACGCGTTCGTCACCGAGCTGTTGCGCGGCGGCACCGTCTCGGACGCGACGTATCGGCGCGCGCACGACCGGCTGGGACAGGGCTTGCTCACCGACCTCGTGGGCGTCGTCGGCCATTTCACGACCGTTTCGCTTACCGTCAACGCGTTCGACATCCGCCCGACGCGCGCTGTCTCGCCCGAACTTGGCAAGCGCTGAGGCGCGGGTCCCCGTGGCCGGCGCGCGCACCGGGCAGCCGGTCCGGCGCAAAGAGGACTACCGGCTTCTGACCGGCTCGGGCTCGTTCAGCGACGATGTCGATGTGCCGGACCAGGCCTATGCCGTGATGGTGCGCTCGCCGCACGCGCATGCCCGCATCGTCGGGGTGGAAAGCGCCGCGGCGATGGCGGTGCCCGGCGTCATCGCGGTGCTGACGCATGA
>DATJLY010000034.1:0-3472 GCA_035509095.1 Allostellaceae bacterium
CATATTGTCGCAGATGACGCGGAACTTCGCGTGCGGCGCCTTGAAGATGCGGTCGGCCAGGGCCGCGCGCGTGCCGTGCGCGGACTGGATGGTGCAGCGGATCGTGTAGCGGTCGTCGCCCGGATCGTACCAGCCGACGCAGCCGCGCGGCTCCATGGAATTGGCGGTGACGCGGTTCACCACGATCTTGTGGCGCACGACGTGGTCCGCGCGCGCGAAGGCGGCATCGACCGCGGCCTTGTCGCCGGCCTCGTGGAAGAACGCCTCGTTGCCGGGATTGTCCTCCCAGATGGCGGGCGCGCCCAGCTTCAGCGCGGCTTCCGCGGTAGCGACGATCGGCAGCGCCTCGTAGTCGATCTCGACCCGTTCGGCCGCATCGCGCGCCTGGTCGAGCGTGTCGGCGACGACGAACGCCACCGGCTCGCCGGCAAAGCGCACTCGCCCCTGCGCCAGCAGCGGTTGAGCCGCGACATAGGCGGGCGCGCCGGTGCTGCGCTTGCGCGGAACCATCGGCCGCAAAGTGCCAAGACCACGGGCGCGCAAATCATCGCCGGTCAGCACCGCAAGCACGCCGGGCATCTGCTTGGCACCGCGGGTGTCGATCGCGACGATCCGCGCATGGGCATGCGGCGAGCGCAGCACGAACGCGCGCGCTTCGCGGGGCGCCTTCACGTCGTCGACATAGCGCCCCTGCCCGCGCAGAAGCCGCGGATCCTCCTCGCGCGGCACCGGCTGCCCAATTCCATAAAGTGCCATCCCCCAGCTCCTTCTCTCTAATGTGCAGCGCCGCGCACGCAGTCGATCACGGCGCCGGGATCGACGGGCGGCGTGTCGGCGCGCCAGGCGACATGGCCGTCCGGCCGCACCAGCACCAGCCGCCGCTCGTAGAGCCGCGCGATCTCGGGATCGTCGATCTCGGCAACGAGAAGCGGCATGCCGCATTTTCTTGCCGCGGCGATAAGCTCCGCGCCATCTTCGACAGCGCCGCCGAAAGCGAGCAGCACGAACCCAATGCCGAAGAGATCGATCGTCGAGCGTCCATCGGCGAGCCAGGCATGAGGCGCCCGTGATCCCGGGCGCGCGGTCGGCACATACTCCGTCACGCTGTCCCGCGGCGCCGGCGTTCCATCGGGCCACACGATCGGCGATGGATCGTAGCGGTATCCGAGAGCGAGGCCGTCGGAGATGAAGACGCGGGTGCGGACCCGCGCTATCTCTTCGCGCACACGCGCGCGGACGGCCTCGCCGTCGCGGCCGGGATCCTCGAGCGCGGCGAGTGTCGCCTCGTCCAGCAACTCGCCCGAATTCTCGGCAACCTCGGCGACCACGCGCTGTGCCACCGGCCGGCGTTCGGCCTGATAACTGTCCAACAGCGCGCCGCCGCCCCAGCCCTCGATCGTCGCGGCGAGCTTCCAGCCGAGATCAACGGCGTCGCTGAGGCCCGTATTCATCCCGAATCCGCCAGAAGGTCCGTGCTGATGCACCGCATCGCCGGCCAGGAATACGCGGCCATGCTGCCAACGATCGGCAACGATGCTGCGGCACGTCCAGGGCAGGACCGAGATCACCTCGAACGGAACGTCCGGCCCAATCAGCCGGCGCATGATGTCGGGAACGTCGACCGATTCCGGCGTCACGCGCTCCAGGCCGAAATTCAGGCCAAGACGCCACAGCTCCTTGCCGTCGAGCTCGATGAGGCTCGCATTGCCGCCCGTGCGGTTCAGGAAGAAATAGAACGCTGCCTTGCCGAGCGGCGTGTGGTTCCAAAGCTCGGGAATGCGGACGAACACGTTGAGGTGGTAGCCCAGCACATGGGTTCCTTCCATGCGCACGCCGAGCGTATCGGGGATCGGGCTGTGACCGCCGCAGCACGAGACCAGATAGCGCGACCGGATGGTCGAGACCGTGTCGGTCTGGAGGTCGCGCACGACGGATATGATGCCGCCCGAATCCTCCAGGTAGGATTCGAAGCGGCACCGGTAGCGCAGCTTCACCGTGGCGAGACTTTGCGCGAGACGCCGCAGCAGCGGATCGAAAAAAAGCTGGTTGCAGCGCTGCGATGGTTCGGGCGTGGTGGGAAGCGGTTTCGCGCCGCCATAAGTCGGCCGCTCGATCCGCGCCAGCTCGTGGCCATGAAGGCTCGTCGCGTAGACGATCGTCGACGGGAAATCGGGCGGCGCGCCGGAATGGCGCACGTCTTCGGCGATGCCCCAGCGCCGGCAATACTCCATCGTGCGGGAATTCACCGTGTTCGCACGCGGGTGGTAGATGGTCCCGTCGGTCTGCTCGACGAGGGTGCAGGCGATGCCGCGGCGTCCCAGGACGGACGCGAGCGCCAATCCCACCGGTCCCCCGCCTACGATGAGGACCGGGGTTTGCGTTGCCGCGGCCTTCACGCCGTCGCCTTTTCTACGCGAGCGGCGGATGCGGCGCGGTGGCGCGCCGGATAGGGATAGGGACCAAGCGGGACGAAGAGGATTATGGCGATGACGAGGATCACTTCATAGAACCTGAATGCGGGGTTGTAGGAATGGTAAAGGTCGAACGACTTGCCGCTGATATAGGGGCCGATGCCGGTCGAGCCGGCGAAGATGCCGAACATCGTGCCGAGTATCTTGCCAAAGGCCTTAAGGCCGAAATAGCGGCTTGCGAAGAAGCCCATGAGATCGATCTCGGCGCCAAGCGCGAGGCCGCACAAAAGCGCGCCTAGGAGCGGCGCCGGTTGGCCGAGCCCGCTCCCGAAGAGCGCGGTGCCGATCATCGGCAACGTGAAAAAACCGGCTGCCACATAGGGCCCGTGGTACCGGTCGACGCACCAGCCCGACAGCAACCTTCCGGCAAGGGCGGCAAGTCCCGAGGCGGCCAGAATGCTGGTCGCCGCCTGGAGCTTCCAGCCGCGGTCCATCAGCATGGCGACGATCTGAGTCAAGGTGCCGTTGAGCGCGACGACCCCGAGAAAGAAAGCGAGGACCATCGCCCAAAAGCGCCACGACCCAGTCAGCGCCTCGCGCAGACCGACGCCGGGCAGCGTGGCCGCCGCGAGATGAGGCATCCGGGCCCGCTCTTCCTCACTGGGGTCGCGAATGAAGAGAAGGATGGGCAGGCCGCCGAGGATCAGGATCACCGCGCCCAGCCCCACATAGGCGATGCGCCAGCCATAGGCGCCGATGAGCCACGCCGCGATCGGCGGAATGATCGCGGTGCCGAGCCCGACGCCCGACATGGCGATGCCGAGCGCCAGACCGCGTCGGCGGTCGAACCAGCGCGACACCACGAAGGCGAACGTGGTCGGCGATGGTCCGGAACTGCCAAGACCACGCAGCACGAACAAGAGGTAGATGCCGACGAGCGATGCCGTCATGAAGGATTGCATGGCGGTCGCCGCAGCGAAGAACACGACGCCGACAAGCAGCACCGGCCGCGCGCCAAACCGGTCGAGGAGCCAGCCGAGGGCAGGGCCGGACAGCGCGGC
>DATJLY010000035.1:0-5018 GCA_035509095.1 Allostellaceae bacterium
GCCGAGCCCAAGCATCCGCATCGCCCGAAGGCGGCGCCATCACGATCTTGCCGCGCAGATCGTCGCGCGAGACGCCCGCCACCGGACGCACCTCCCCCATCGCCACGCCCAGGCTTTGGTAAAGCTCGACCAGGCCGATCAGCGCACCGTGGAGATAAACCGGATCGAGATAGCCCGCCCGGCGCAGGAGCATCAGCACACGCTGGCACTTGCCCAGCGCATAGACGCCGACGAGGTGACAGCGCTCGGGATAAAGCTTCACCGAATGCAACAGCCGCTCGATCTCCTCGCCGTCGGGCGGGTGGCGGAAGACCGGCAGGCCGAACGTCGCTTCGGTGATGAACACATCGCACGGCACCGGCTCGAACGGCGGGCAGGTCGGATCAGCCCGCCTTTTATAGTCGCCCGATATCACGACCCGCGCGCCGTCATGCTCCAGCACGGCCTGGGCGCTGCCGAGGATGTGACCCGCGGGCACGAGCCGCACGCTGACGCCGCCAAGGGTTCGGGTCTCGCCATAAGCGGCGGCGTCGAGCGTACCGCCGGCCGTCTCGCCCATGCGCCGGCGCATGATGGCAATCGTCTCCGCCGTCGCCAGGACATGGGCGTTGCCCGGCCGCGCATGATCGCCATGCCCGTGCGTGATGACCGCGCGCTCGACCGCGCTCGCAGGATCGATGAAGAAATCGCCCGGCTCGCAATAAAGCCCGCGCGGGGTCACTTTCAGCCAATCGATCGCCATGGCGCGACTATAGGACGGAGGCATAGCGGATTGGATAGACTGCGGCCCATGTCGGCGAAGGGTCCAAACGCATCCGGCGACCTCTTGCCCTCGGTCCTGTCCGGCTGGTTCGCGAAGCGCGGATGGGTTCCGCATGCGCACCAGATCGCCTTGCTCGAGGCGGCGCGACGGGGGCGGTCGGTGCTGCTCACGGCGCCCACGGGCGGCGGCAAGACCTTGGCAGGGTTTCTTCCGAGCCTCGCAGAGCTTGCCGAGGCGCCGGGCGAAGGGCTGCACACCCTCTACATCTCGCCCTTGAAGGCGCTCGCGGTCGATATCGAGCGCAATCTCGCGGCGCCGATCGCGGAAATGAGGCTCGCCATCCGCATCGAGACACGCACCGGCGATACGCCCCAGTCGCAGCGCCGGCGCCAGATCGACGCGCCGCCGCACATGCTGATGACCACGCCGGAATCCTTGGCGATCCTGCTTTCCTTTCCCGAGGCGGCGCAGATGTTCGCCAATCTGCGCTGCCTCGTCATCGACGAGATCCATGCGCTCGTGGGCACGAAGCGCGGCGATCTGCTGGCCCTGGGGCTGGCGCGGCTGGGACGGGTCGCGCCGACCGCCCGTCGCGTCGGGCTGTCGGCCACAGCGCCGTGGCCCGATGAATTGATGCGGTGGCTCGGCTCGGGCGGCGCGGCGGTCGAGCGGATCGAGGGCCGCGCCGGCGCCGATCCCGAAGTGTCGGTGCTCGAAAGCACGGAGGAACTGCCGTGGTCGGGCCATATGGCCGTCTACGCGCTGCGCGACGTGATGGACGCGATTCAGCGCCATCGCACCACCATCGTCTTCGTCAACACGCGGGCCCAGGCCGAGATCGTGTTCCAGGCCTTGTGGCGGATGAATGATGCGCATCTCTCGATCGCGCTGCATCACGGCAGCCTTGCGACCGAGCAGCGTCAGCGGGTCGAGGCCGCGATGGCCGCCGGCAAGCTCAGGGCCGTCGTCGCCACCTCGTCGCTCGATCTGGGCGTCGATTGGGGCGATGTCGACCTCGTGATCCAGGTCGGCGCGCCCAAGGGCGTGTCGCGCATGACGCAGCGCATCGGCCGCGCCAACCACCGGCTCGACGAGCCGTCGCGCGCGCTGCTGGTGCCGGCGAACCGGTTCGAGGCGCTCGAATGCCGTGCCGCCCTCGACGCGCTCGAGGCGCACGAGCTTGACGGCGACAAGCCGCGCGCCGGCGGCCTCGACGTGCTGGCGCAGCACATCATGGGCATGGCGTGCGCCGGCCCTTTCACCGCCGAGGCGCTGTGGCAGGAAGTGATTTCGGCCGCACCCTATGCGGCGCTGGCCCGCCGCGATTTCGACGATGTGCTGCGCTTCGTCGTCGATGGCGGCTACGCGCTCCGCACCTACGAGCAGTGGCGGCGGCTCTATTGCGACAGCGAGGGCCGCTATCACGTCGTCTCGCCGGCACTGGTGCGACGCTATCGCATGAATGTCGGCACCATCATCGCCGCGCCCATGGTGCGCGTGCGGCTCGGACGCCGCCCCCTCGGCGAGATCGAAGAGTGGTTCGTGCAAGGGCTGGTGCCGGGGGACACGTTCGTGTTCGCGGGCGAGCTTCTCTATTTCGAGGGCATGAGCGGCATGGAGGCGGTGACGAGCCGCTCCAAGGACGCACTGCCGCCGAAGGTGCCGGCCTACGAGGGCGGAAGGCTGCCGCTCACGACGCATCTCGCAGAGCGGGTGCGCGGCCTTCTGGCGTCGCCTCAGACCTGGCCCGGCTTTCCGGCGCCGGTCCGCGAATGGCTGTCGCTGCAGCGGCGACGCTCGCTGCTTCCCGACCGCGAAGGTCTTCTGATCGAGACGTTTCCGCGCGGTCCGCACCATTATCTCGTCGCCTATTGCTTCGAGGGCCGCAACGCGCACCAGACCCTGGGCATGCTGCTGACCAAGCGGATGGAACGGGCGGGGCTGGGACCGCTAGGCTTCGTCGCCACCGACTATGTGCTCGCCGCCTGGAGCCTCGAGGAAGCGCGCGACGTCGATGCTCTCTTCGATCAGGAGATGCTGGGCGACGATCTCGAAGTCTGGATGGCGGAATCCTCGATGCTGAAGCGCAGCTTCCGCAACGTCGCCACGATCGCCGGCCTGATCGACCGGAAAATGCCGGGCCACGAGAAATCCGGCCGCCAGGTGACCTTCAATTCCGACCTCATCTACGACGTGTTGCGCCGGTTCGAGCCGGACCACGTGCTGCTGCGCGCGACCGCGGCCGACGCCGCCACCGGCCTCACCGACGTGCGCCGGCTCGCCGACATGCTGGCGCGCGTCAAAGGCCGCATCCGGCATCGGCGCCTGACGCGCGTCTCGCCGCTCGCCGTGCCCGTGCTCCTCGAAATCGGGCGCGAGGCGGTCTATGGCCAGGCGCTCGATCGGATCGTCGATGATGCGGCGCAGGAACTGCTCGAAGAGGCGGGGCTGGTCCCGACCGAGGGGACGGCGAAGCGGAAAAGCGGCACATAAGGGCGCCTCGGCCTGAAAAAGGTCACGGGCTCCGCGCGCCATGCCACGCCATTGCCCTCGGCCGGCACCTAGGGTCCGAGCGAGCTTGGCAGGAACGGAGCACCGCGATGAAGCCGGAGGCACTGCTGGCCGTGGCGGTCGGGATGATGCTTTTTGCGGCGGCGGGCACGGCGAAGGCTGCGGATGACGGCACCGTAAGGTCGCTCTCCGACCTCGATTCCGGCGCCGCCAACTACCTCTATATCGATCCGCACGCCGGGTTCGACAATCTGCCGCCAAACGCCTGGACCCGGGTCTCGCCGGTTCGGCCGGCGCCCCAATCCGAGCCCCGTCCGCCGCAGTCCGATGTGCCGATCGACCCTGCCGCGAGCGGCGCCGCGTCCGTCACGCCGACCTATACCGCGCATTGGCGATAGGCGCTCGATCACGCGCACGCCTCGCTTGGAGCGCAGCCGACCACAAGGCATAGTGCCGGCATGGACTATGCGAGGCCGGCGGGATCGACGATCGTCCTCAACGGCGCGGCGCTGATCGCCGAGCCGTCGGGCGCGCTGTGGTGGGGCGATGAGGGCACGCTCGTCGTCGCCGACCTTCACCTCGAAAAGGGATCGAGCTTCGCGACCGGCGGTATCATGCTGCCGCCTTATGACACGATCGCGACGCTCGAGCGGCTCGCCACGACGATCCGTCCCGACTTGCGGCGCGTGATCTGCCTCGGCGACAGTTTCCACGATGCGGACGGGCCGGTGCGGCTGTCGGAGGGCGACCGGGCGCGGCTCGGCGCGCTCACCGCGATGGCGGACTGGATCTGGATCGCCGGCAATCACGACCCCGACCTGCCGCCCGGGATCGGCGGACGCATGGTTGCCGACTCGTTGCGCCTCGGTCCGCTGGTGTTTCGCCACATCGCGTCCCTGCTGACCCAGCCGGGCGAGATCAGCGGCCACTATCACCCCAAGGCCAGCGTCGTGCTGCGGGGACGTCGATTCGCCGGGCCGTGCTTTGCCCATGACGGCGAACGGCTCGTGATGCCGGCCTTTGGCGCCTTCACGGGCGGGCTCGACGCGAGGGATCCCGAGCTTTCCGCGCTGTTCCGCCGGCCGCCCAGCCTGTTGCTGCTGGCGCGCGGCCGGATCGTCACGCTGGGCTAGGCCCCATGGTCGGCCGGCTGTCGGGGTTCCTTGCGATCATGCTGTGCCTGGGACTGGCGTTCCTTTACGGGCCGATCGTGTCGGTGGTGGTCTATTCCTTCAACGAATCGCGTCTTGTCACGGTGTGGGCGGGTTTCTCGACCCATTGGTACGGCGAGCTCGCGCGCAACGAGCAGATCCGTACCGCCGCCGGCATCAGCATCGAGATCGCATTCATGGCGGCGAGCTTGGCGCTGGTGCTGGGCACGCTCACCGGATTTGCGCTTTCGCGCTGGCGCCGGTTCCGGGGACGCGCCGTTTTCGCCGCGCTTGCGACGGCGCCCTTGGTGATGCCCGAGGTGATCACGGGCCTGTCGCTGCTGCTTCTGTTCGTGGCGCTCGAGCAATGGACGGGATGGCCCAAGGGGCGCGGCGTGGCGACCATCGTGATCGCGCACACGACCCTGGGCCTTGCCTATGTCGCGATCGTGGTCGAGGCGCGGCTCGCAGCATTCGACCGCTCGCTCGAGGAGGCGGCGCTCGATTTGGGCGCGCGGCCCACGACGGTGTTTGCCAGGATCACTTTGCCGCTCATCGCGCCGGCGCTCGTCGCGGGCTGGCTCCTCGCCTTC
>DATJLY010000036.1:0-8529 GCA_035509095.1 Allostellaceae bacterium
CGCCCTGGGACTGATCGTCATAGGTGATGAGCTTCACCTTGTACTGCTTGCCGCCTGCCTTGATGCCGCCCGCCGCGTTGACCTCGTCGCGCCACATCTCGAAGCCGCGCTGCTGTCCCAGAGAGTCGACATTGAGCGCGCCGGTGGTCGATACGGTCATGCCGATGGTGATGGTGTCATCGTCGGCGAAGGCGGGAACCGTCAGCGCCAGCGCGGCCGTCGCCGCGGCGATCGCGAAAAACCCTCTCATGCTGCTCCTCCCTAGCTCGCGGGAGTGCAGCACGTGCCGGTCGCCCCCCGCTCTATCTCGCGATCATAGCAGGTCTTGCCGAACCATGTCAGATGCGTGACGGAAGCGAGGTTTATCGGACCGTATCGAACTCGCGGTCGATGATCGCCATGGCCTCCTCGTACGAGAACGCCTCGCGGACTTCCTCGGCGAAATTGATGATGTCGTTCGGATGCCAGCCATGGGCTGCAGCAACGGTCTTACACGTCTCCAGCCGCTTCCAGATGTCTCTGCTGGAGAAAGAGATTTTGGGTCGCATGGCCGCTTACCTCAGGGGGATACGAACACCAGCACCGATTAATCATAATCCTTGGCCCGGCGGTTTAAGAAACGATTTCGCCGCCGTTCGGTTGCTCGTCGGTGATTACAGACATGACAGATTCCGCATCTGCCTTGCTCTTAGGCAGTCTAAGGCTTATCTCTTCGTCGCGGCTCCGGTGGAGGCCGAAACGACATGGACGGCGATTATCAGCTTCTGGACATCTTGCTGTTTGCGGCGATCGCGGGCTTTCTCGTGTTCCGTCTACGCAGCGTGCTGGGACGGCGCACCGGTCTCGAGCGGCGCCGGGATCCGTTCACCGCGCCGCCCGCCGCCTCGGCAGCGCCCGCACCGGTGCTGCGCGCCATCAATGGCGGCGGCCAACAACCGCCCGCGACCGGCATCGGTGCGGTGAAAGCGGCCGATCCCGCCTTTTCCGAGGCAAGCTTCCTGCAAGGCGCGCAAGGCGCGTTCGAGATCGTCGTCAAGGCCTTTGCCGCGGGCGACACCAAGGCCCTACAGCCGCTCCTCAGCAAGGACGTGTTCGAGCGCTTCGCCGAGGCAATCACGACCCGCAAGGCCGCGCGCGAGACGCTCGAGACCCGTCTCTCGAGCATGAAATCGGCGGAAATCGGCGAGGCTTCGGTCGAAGGCGGCACGGCGCTCGTTACCGTCAAGTTCGTCACCGACCAGATCAACGTGACGCGCCGGCAGGACGGGACCATCTCCGACGGCGAGCCCGACCACCCGGTCGAGCATGTCGATTTCTGGACCTTCGCGCGCCCGGTCCGTGCGCGTGACCCCAACTGGACCCTGGTCGCCACCAAAAGCCCGTGAGGGCGGCGGCCGTTATTCTTGTCCTTGCGCTTCTGGCGCTTGGTTCGTGCGCGCCGCGGCAGCCGGCGGCGCCGCGCCTCACTTTGGAGCCGGCTCGGTTCTCCGATCTCACGGGCTGGGATCGGGATCACACCGCCGAGGCGGTGCCGGCGCTGATCCGATCCTGCGCCGTGCTCGAAAAGCGGGCACCCGACGCGCCGCTGGGGCCTGACGCGGTCGCCGGCACCGCCGGCGACTGGCGCGCGCCGTGCGCAGCGGCCAGGACGCTCGGCGCCGTTTCCGATCAGGACGCCCGGCATTTCTTCGCGACCTATTTCGCGCCTTGGCAGGTCGCCAACAACGGCGACGCGGGTGGCCTCTTCACCGGCTATTTCGAGCCCGAGCTCAAAGGGTCGCGCGAACCCGGCGGCACCTTCACGACGCCGCTTCTGCGGCGCCCGCCCGATCTTGTCTCGGTCGATCTCGGGCTCTTCCGGCCCGACTGGCGCGGCGAACGGACCGCCGGCCGCTTGGTCAACGGCGCGCTCCGGCCCTATGCCACGCGCGCAGAGATCGAGGCGGGGGCGCTCGACCCACAGCATCTCGCCTTCCTGTGGGTCAACGATCCGATCGCGGCCTTCATCCTCGAGATCCAAGGTTCGGGCCGGGTGATGCTGCCGGATGGGTCGGTGGTGCGGGTCGGCTTCGACGGACAGAATGGCTGGCCCTATGTCGCGATCGGCCGTCTTTTGGTGGAGCGCGGGGCGCTCTCGCTCGACGATGTCTCGCTCGCGACCATCGAGGCGTGGCTCCGGTCCCATCCGAGCGATGCGCGTGCGCTGATGGACGAGAACCGGTCCTATGTCTTCTTCCGCGAGCTGCAAGGCGATGGGCCGGTGGGGGCCGGCGGCGTGGTGCTGACCGCCGGGCGGAGCCTCGCGGTCGATCTGCGCTTCATGCCGATGGATGTGCCGGTCTGGCTCGACGCGACGCAAAGAAACGGAACCGCGCTGCAGCGGCTGATGATGGCACAGGATACCGGCGGCGCCATTCGCGGACCGGTGCGCGGCGACGTCTTCTTCGGCTTCGGCGAGGCGGCGGAGGTCGGCGCGGGGAACATGCGGGCGACCGGCGGCTATTACCTGCTTCTGCCGCGCGACGTGCATCCGGCGGCCCGGTTCCTGACCGCATCGCGCTAGGCCGCGCCGCGTCCCGCTGATACAGTCCTTCCCGTTCGGAGGAGCAGGGGTCATGTCGAACGGGTTGCGATGCGCGCTCGCCGCGCTGGTCTGCGGCGTCTTCGTGGCGTGGGTGTGGGCGCCTGCGTGGAGCGAAGACAAAAAGGAATCGGCGCCCGCCAAGAGCGCGTCGGCGGCAAAGCCTGGCGGTGGCGGCGGTGGGGCACCGGGGCATGGGGGACCCGGAGCGCCCGCGCATGCCGGGCCTGGGGCGCATGAACACGCCGGGGCGGGGGCGCCGGGGCATCCGGGCGACATGAGGCACGATGCCCATGGCGCCGACCATCACCGGGAAGCGGACCGGCGTCGCGAGGGCGATTTCCGCGATCGGCGCGACATGGCGCACTGGAACGACCACGACCGCGCCGTGTGGCGCGGCGGCGCGTGGCACCAGGACTGGCACAATGGCCGCTATGGCTGGTGGTGGCAGGTGAACGGGAACTGGTACTACTATGACCAGCCCACCTACCCTTATCCGACCACCGTTTCGATGATCGTCGATGCGCCGCCCATGGACGCCGCGCCGGTCGTGATGGCGCCCGCAGTGATAGCTCCAGCGGTCATGGCTCCCGCGGTTGTGACGCCTATGGTCGTGGCGCCGGGGGTCGGGATTGTCGCGCCCGGCGTCGGCGTCGTGACGCCCGGGATGGGGGTCGTCACCGCTCCGGTCGAAATGCCGCCCCAGGTCGAAATGCCGCCGCCGGCGGCGATGCCGCCCCAGGCACCGCCAATGCCGGTCGCCGCAGCGCCAAACTCTTGGTATTATTGCTATAATCCTCCGGGTTACTATCCCACCGTGCAGTCTTGCCCGGCGGGCTGGCGCCCGGTGCCGGCATCATCGACGCGCTGACCGCGGGGAGGATAAACGCAACTGCCTCGTATCATATATGTTGGCCGGGTTTGATCCACGCGTGTGATCCCGCCATATAAAAAGGGTAGAAGTTCGGCCCTTGTGACGCGGCCGGGCGTGGGTTGAGGGAGTTATGGCCATGCGCAAGCTCATTGGCGGCATCGTTTCGTTGGTCCTGGCGGCGACGGTTTTGACGGGCGGCGTGCTCTTGCCCGCGCCGGCGGACGCGCGGGTGTTTGTCGGCGTGGGAGTCGGCGTCGGTCCCTATTGGGGCTGGCCTTACGCTTACAACCCTTATCCCTACCCCTATCCCTATTATTATCCGGCGCCGCCGGTCGTTTATGCGCCGCCGGTTGCCTATGTACCCCCGCCGGCCCCGGCGCCCACCGTGGTCGCGCCGCAGGCGCAGAGCTGGTACTTCTGCGACAATCCCAGAGGCTACTATCCCTATGTCGGGAGCTGCACGTCCGGCTGGCGGCAGGTCCCGGCGCAACCACACTGACAGCCCCCCAAGAGGGCAGCGAGGAGAGGGGAAGTGAACAAGGTCAAGACCAAGGCGGCCGTGCTGAGCGCGATGGCTCTGCTCAGCGCGTGCGCCTCCCCGCCGATGGGGCCGACGGTCGCCGTCATGCCGGCTCCCAACAAGCCCTTCGACATTTTCCAGGCGGATGATGCCGCATGTCGCGGCTGGGCCAATCAGGCGACGGCAGGCCAAGCGGAATCGGCCAATAACCAGGCCGTCGGCTCGGCGCTTCTGGGCACCGCGTTGGGCGCAGGCCTGGGCGCGGCGATTGGCGGCGGCCGCGGCGCGGCGATCGGCGCCGGCACAGGCGCGCTTGCCGGGACCGCCTATGGGGCGAACTCGTCCCAGTGGTCGCAGATGGGCATCCAGCAGCAATACAACGTCGCCTATCAGCAATGCATGTATTCCCGCGGCAACCAGGTGCCGGGCTATCAGGCGGTCGCCGGCGCGCCACCGCCGCCACCGCCGCCTCCGGGCTATCCGCCGCCACCTCCGCCGCCGCCATGAGCGGCGGAAAGCGCCGCGCGGTCTTGCGTTCGCGGGCGTGGCTCTACATTCTGCGCCGATGCCTGGTGAGCGCGTCGGCCTTCTCGTAACCTGCCTCGTCGATCTGTTCCGGCCTTCGGTGGGCTTCGCCGCAGTGAAGCTCATCGAGGCTGCCGGCTTTTCCGTCGAAGTGCCAATGGCGCAAACCTGTTGCGGCCAGCCGGCCTACAATTCGGGCGATCGCAAATCCGCCCAGGCGGTCGCGCGCAGCGTGATCGAGGCGTTCGCCGCCTATGACCACGTGGTGGTGCCGTCGGGTTCGTGCGCCGGCATGGTGAAGCGGCACTACCCGACGCTGTTCGATGACGATCCGGTGATGCAGGACGCGGCGCGACGGCTGGCCGACCGCACGCACGAGCTCGTCTCGTTCCTGGCACAGGCGCCGGGGACGCGCATCGACGCGCGCTATGACGGCGTTGCCACATATCACGATGCCTGCTCGGGCCTCCGCGAGCTTGGCGTCAAGGACGCGCCGCGCCGGCTGCTCGCCGGCGTCGCGGGGCTGAGGCTCCAGGAGATGGCCAGTGCCGAAACGTGCTGCGGCTTCGGCGGCACGTTCTGCGTCAAATATCCCGCGATCTCGGACCGCATGGTGTCCGACAAGGCGGCCGATATCGAGGCGACCGGCGCCGACACGCTGCTCGCGGGCGATATGGGGTGCCTTCTCAACATGTGCGGCAAGCTGACCCGGCGCGGCGCGCGTGTGCGCGTGCGGCACGTCGCCGAGGTGCTGGCCGGCATGACCGACGAGCCGCCGCTGGGCCAAAGTTGATGGAGGCGACGAGCCGTTCCTTTCCCGCGAACGCGCGCCGCGCGCTTGCCGATTGGGGCCTGCAGGACGCCCTGCATACCATGGCGCGCCAGGGCTTCGCGGTGAAGCGCGCCCAGGCGGCCGCGCGCCTGCCCGAGTTCGAAACGCTCCGCGGATTAGCAAAAGACATGAAAAACGAGGTGCTCCAAAACCTCGATTTTTATCTCGAGACCTATGAGCGGGCGGTCTCGGCGGCGGGCGGCGTGGTGCATTGGTGCCGCGATGCGGCCGAGGCGCGGGCGGCGGTGCTGACGATCTGCCGGACGGCCGGCGCGCGCATCGTCACCAAGGGCAAATCCATGATCGGCGAGGAGATCGCCCTCAACGAGCATCTCGAGGCCGCGGGGTTCGAGCCGGTCGAGACCGACCTTGGCGAATACATCATCCAGATCCGCCACGAGCCGCCGAGCCACATCGTGGCACCGGCCGTGCATCTCTCGAAGGAGCAGGTAGCGGAGAGCTTTCGCGCGACGCACCGCGACCTCGACCCGGACCGCCCGCTGTCCGAACCGCGCCAGATGCTCGACGAAGCGCGCGCGCTGCTGCGCCGAAAATTTCTCGCCGCCGAAGTGGGCATCACCGGCGCCAATTTCCTCATCGCCGAGACCGGCTCCAGCATCATCGTCACCAACGAGGGCAATGGCGACCTGACCCAATCGCTGCCCCGGGTCCATATCGTGCTCGCCTCGATCGAAAAGGTCGTGCCGACGCTCGAGGATGCGACCCTGCTCCTGCGGCTCCTCGCGCGCTCGGCGACCGGGCAGGAATTCTCCACCTACACCACGGTCTCGACCGGCCCGAAGCGTGCCGACGATCTCGACGGGCCGGAGGAATATCACGTCATTCTGCTCGACAATGGCCGCAGCGCGCTGCTGGGCGGCGAGATGCAGGACATGCTGCGCTGTATCCGCTGCGCCGCTTGCCTCAACCACTGCCCGGTCTATGGCGCAATCGGCGGGCATGCCTATGGCTGGGTCTATCCCGGGCCGATGGGTGCGGTGCTGACGCCGACGCTGATCGGCGTCGGCGAAGCGGGGCACCTGCCCAACGCGTCGACCTTTTGCGGCCGCTGCGAGTCCGTGTGCCCGATGCAGATTCCACTGCCGAATCTGATGCGGCATTGGCGCGAGCGTGAGTTCGACGCGCGCCTCGCGCCGGCGGCGGCGCGGTACGGCATCGCGCTCTGGTCGTTTCTCGCGCTTCACCCGCGGCTCTACCGGTTCGTCGCGGAGGCCGCGGCGCGGGTCCTCGGTTGGTGCGGCATGAAACGCGGGCGGTTCCGCACGCTGCCGCTCGCGGCCGGCTGGACCAATGTGCGCGACATGCCGGCACCCCAAGGGCGCAGCTTCATGAGCCAGTGGGCCAAGCGCCGATGAGCGACGCCCGCGCCGACATCCTGCACCGCATCCAGTCACGGCTGCGTGGCGGCCCGGTCGGCGAAGCGACCGCGACCGCGCTTGGCGAGCGGCTCCGGGCGCATCCGCGCAGCCTCGTCCCCGCGCGCGCCAAAGAGCTCGACCGGCCCGCGCGCATCACGCTTTTCATTGCCATGGCCGAAGAGGTCCAAGCGACTGTGGCGCGCGTCGCCCGCGCCGAAGACGCCCCCGCCGCGGTCGCGCGCTATCTCGCCGAGCGCAACCTGCCGGCGCGGGTCGTGCTGACGCCCGATCCGCGCGTCATGGAGCTGCCGTGGCGCGAGACCGCGCTCGCCCTTCGCGCGGGCGTCGCGCACGATACCGACACGGCGGGGGTCAGCGGCTGCTTCGCCGCCATCGCCGAGACCGGCACCTTGATGCTGGTCTCGGCACCCGACCGCCCGACCCGCAACAGCTTCCTGCCGGAAACCCATATCGTCCTGCTGCGCGCGGAAGACATTACCGGCTTCTACGAAGAGGCCTGGGACCGGCTGCGCGCGGCATGCTGGACCGGTGCCGGGTTCGCAATGCCGCGCACGGTGAACTTCGTCACCGGCCCGTCGCGCACGGGCGACATCGCGCAAAAGATCGAGCTCGGCGCGCACGGGCCGATGCGCCTCCACATCGTGCTGATCGACGATGCCGCGCCGGCTTAGCGCCGAAGAGCGCGCTTTGTGGCGCGAGGCGATGGGAGAGACGCCGCCGCAAAAACTGCTACCGGCCGACCCTGCGCCGGCACAGCAGGGCCCGCGGCGCGCCGAAAGCGTGCTTGATCGCCGCAATGCGCGGCGCCTGCGGCGCGGCGAGACCGCAATCAACGCGCGGCTTGATCTCCACGGCCTGACACAGGACGAAGCGCACCGGGCCTTGACGCGCTTCGTCGTCGATAGCCACGCCGCCGGCCGCCGCTCGCTTCTCGTCATCACCGGCAAAGGCACGCGCGAAGGCGAAGGCGTGCTCCATCGCGGCGCGCCGCGCTGGCTTGCCGAGGCGCAGTTGCGCCCCTTGGTGCTCGCGGTCGAGCGCGCGCACCCGCGCCATGGCGGCGACGGCGCGCTTTATGTCCTGCTGCGCCGGAAGCGTTAAAGAGTGATCGATCCTTCGAAATACAGCACGGCGCCGCCGATGAGGGTCACGCGGTCGCCCGTGAGCAGGCAGGTGAAGGCGCCGCCGCGGCGCGAAAGCTGGCGCGCCTCGAGCCGCGTCGTGCCGAGCCGCGCTGCCCAATAGGGCACGAGCGTGCAATGCGACGAGCCGGTCGCCGGGTCCTCGGCGACGCCTTGACGCGGCGCAAAGAAGCGGGACACGAAATCGACCCCATCCTTGCCCGGCGCGGTCGCGATCACGCCCCAGCATTCGACCTGCGAGAGAGCGGCAAAGTCGGGGGCGAGACCGGCTACATCCTCGGCGCGGTCGAAGACGCAGAGATGGTCGCGCGCGGCCTGCACCTCGACGGGCGCACGGCCCAGCGCCACAGCGAGGCCGGGCGGCGCGGGCGTCGATACGGCCGGCCGCGCGGGAAGCTCCAGGGCGAGCCGGCTTCCCTCGCGCCGCACGGTCAAGGTGCCGGCCGTGAGCGTCGTGAACGAGACCTCCTGCCGCGCGGGCGCAAGGCGCTCGAAGATCACATGTGCCGAGGCGAGGGTCGCATGCCCGCACAAATCAACCTCGACCGCGGGCGTGAACCAGCGCAGCCGATAGCGGTCGCCGTCCGGCACGAAGAACGCCGTCTCGGCCAGATTGTTCTCGGCGGCGATCGCCTGCATCTGGGCATCGGGCAGC
>DATJLY010000037.1:0-14073 GCA_035509095.1 Allostellaceae bacterium
ATCTGGTGTTCGTCGAGCATTACGTGGCGTGCGGCAAATGCGAATGGTGCCATCTTGGCCAATACCGGCATTGCGAGAACACGGACTGGCGCAACAACCCGGATTCGATCCGCTATGGCTACACCTCGGCCGAGCGCGCGCCGCATCGTTGGGGCGGGTTTGCGCAGTACGTCTATCTGCCATGGAACGCCGTCGTGCATCGCGTGCCGAAAGGCGTCACGCCGGAGCTTGCGGGGCTCGTCACGCCGATGGCGAACGGCGTCGAGTGGTCCTTGTTCGAGGGCCAGGTCGGCTACAACTCCACGGTGCTGATCCAAGGGCCGGGACAGCAGGGCCTGTCGCAGACCGTGATCTGCAAGCAGGCCGGCGCCGCGCTCATCATCGTGACCGGCACGGCGAAGGACGGCGCGCGGCTCGACGTCGCAAAGGCGCTGGGCGCCGATCACGTCATCGACGTGTCGACGGAAGACCCGCTCGCCCGAATCATGGAGATCACCGGCGGCAAGGGCGTCGACGTCTCGCTCGACTGCACCTCGGGCGCCGGCACGATGCCGGTGCTGCTCGGCATCGAGGCCTTGAAGCGCAAGGCGGGGATCATCGTGGTCCAGGGCGAGATGGCCGATTTCCCGAACTTCCCGATCGGCAAGATGACGGTGAAATACATCACCATGAAAAGCGCGCGCGGCCATTCCTATCGCGCGTGCGAATTGGCGCTGCAGCAGCTTGCCTCGCGGCGCTTCCCGCTGGAACGGATCACCACCCATAAATTCGGCTTGAAGGATGTCGACCTCGCCATCCGCTCGGTCGGCGGCATGGGCGTCAAGGACGTGATCCACGCCTCGCTGATGCCGTGGGAGTGACGCGCCTTCGGGGCGGCGCGTCACTCCGTCTTCGCGGCCTCGTCGGCGCCGGCGATCCGCGAGGCGAGCGAGGCTTCTAGGAAGCGGTCGAGATCGCCGTCGAGGACGGCGCCCGTGTTGCTGGTCTCGACCCCGGTGCGCAGGTCCTTCACCATCTGATAGGGCTGAAGCACGTAGGACCGGATCTGATGCCCCCAGCCGATGTCGCTCTTGGTGGCATTCATCGCGTCGACCGCCGCCTCGCGCCGCTGCAGCTCGATCTCGTATAGCCGCGCCTTCAGCATCGACATCGCCTTGGCGCGGTTCTGGTGCTGCGAACGCTCGTTCTGACAGGCCACCACGATCGGCTCCTCGCCGGGCGGGGTATAGGTGAAGCGCACGGCGCTGTCGGTCTTGTTGACATGCTGCCCGCCGGCGCCCGACGAGCGATAGGTGTCGACGCGAAGATATTTCTCCTGGACCTCGACCTCGATCTTGTCGTCGATCACGGGATAGACCCAGATCGACGCGAAACTCGTGTGGCGGCGCGCGTTCGAATCGAACGGCGAAATCCGCACGAGGCGATGGACGCCGCTTTCGGTCTTGAGCCAGCCATAGGCGTTCTGGCCGCCGATGCGCAGGGTCGCCGATTTGATGCCGGCGCCTTCGCCAGGGCTCTCCTCGAGCCATTCGACCTTGTCGCCATGCTGCTCGGCCCAGCGCGCATACATGCGCAACAGCATCTCTGCCCAATCCTGCGCCTCGGTGCCCCCTTGCCCGGCGTGAACCTCGAGATAGCAATCATTGCCGTCGGCTTCGCCCGACAGAAGCGCCTCGAGCTCGCGCCGCTTCACGTCCTCGCGCAAAGCGGCAAGCGTCGCTTGCGCATCGTCCAGCATCCCCTGGTCGCCCTCGGCGTCCGCAAGCTCGGCAAGGCCCAGCGTATCCTCGACGCTGCGCTCGATGCGGAGATAGCCGTTGATGCCTTGATCGAGCCGCGTGCGTTCGCGCATCAGGGACTGCGCGCGCCGTGAATCATCCCAAAGCTTCGGGTCCTCGACAAGCGCGTTCAGCTCCGCAAGGCGGCGGGTTGCGTTGTCCCAGTCAAAGATGCCTCCGCAGCAGCGCCAGCGAACGTCTTATCTCATCGGCAAGCGTCGCGATTTCGGCGCGCATGGAAATCTCCTTGGAATCAGGGTGAGGCTAATATAGGCCGCCGGTCCCGGTCGAGGGAGCGGTCTGCTGTACCGGGACGATCTGCTGCGGCGGCACCGGCAGGGCTTGTTGCGGCATGTCGGGGGATTGCTGCGGCATGTCCGATTCTTCCTCGGGCGCGGCATCGTCGGCCGAATCGGATGCCATGGCGGGAACCGTCCCGGCGGCCGGACCCTGCTCGCCACCATTCAGGACCTCGCCGCTTCCACCCTCGCCCGGCTCGGTGCCGGGCTTGTAGGGCATATAGTCCGCCTTGTTGTCGTCGGCGCTGGCCAGCCGTCCGGTGTGAGGATCGACCCGCACGAGATCGAGCCCGGGCGGAATGCGGAACGGTATCGGCGGCTGATCCTTGAGCGCCTCGCCCATGAACTCCTTGAAGGCGGGCGCGGCGACGGTGGCGCCGGTCTCGCGCCGGCCGAGGCTCTTGGGCTGATCGAAGCCCACAAAGACGCCGCAGACGAGGTCCGGCGAAAAGCCGACGAACCAGGTGTCGTTGGAGTCGTTGGTCGTGCCGGTCTTGCCGGCAAGCGGCCGGTCGAGCGACGCGATGCTGCGGCCGGTGCCGTGCTGGATCACGCCCTCCATCATCGCCACGACCTGATAGGCGCTGTCGGGATCGGCGATCTGATCGCGCGTGTCGGGAAGGTCGGGCGGCGGCTGGTTCGACCATGCGACATCGTCGCAGCCGGGACAGGTGCGATTGTCGGCGCGATAGATCGTCTTGCCATTGCGGTCCTGCACCCGGTCGATGAAGCTCGGCGAGATGCGCTTGCCCCCATTGTCCAGCATGGCGTAGGCGGCGGTGAGGCGAAGCAGCGTCGTGTCCTCGGCACCGATCAGCATCGCGTCCTCATGCGGCACGTTGTCGGTGATGCCGAAGCGCTTCAGATACTCGCCGACGGTGGTGACCCCGACCGCCATGCCGACCCGCGCGGTCACGAGGTTGAGCGATTCGGCGATGCCGACCATGAGCGGCACGGGGCCGTAGAATTTGTGCTCATAGTTGGTCGGGTCCCATTTCGGCAGCCCCGGCCCCTGATCGACGACGAGCGGCCCGTCGAGAACCAGGCTCGACGGCGTGAAGCCATGGTCCATGGCGGCGAGATAGACGAATGGCTTGATCGCCGAGCCGGTCTGGCGCCGCGCCTGGGTCGCGCGGTCGAACTGGCTCATCGCATAGCTGAAGCCGCCGGTCTCGGCGAGCACGCGGCCGGTATTGGGGTCGAGCACCACGATCCCGCCGGAAACGGCAGGGATCTGCTCCAAGCCATAGGTGGGCAGGCTTTTGGCGCCCGACGCCGGCGCAATCGGTGCCACCAGCACCACGTCGCCGAGGGAAAGCGCCGCCGCAGGGCTCCCCGGCACCGGCCCCATGACGTCATCGGCGGAAACGCGCCGCGCCCAGCGCAGCTCGTCATAAGGGATGCGCCCGCGCGAGCCGTCGGAAAAACCGATTTCGGCGCCGGCGGAAGGAACCGCCAGCACGACCGCGAGCTTCCAGCCAACCTCGTCAGCCCCGGCCGGCAATGGCATAGCCGCGAGCGGCTTCTGCCAATTGTCGAGCGTCAGGTGGCCCACGGGGCCGCGATAGCCGTGGCGCCGGTCATAGGCGATGAGCGCATCGCGCAGAGCGTGCGCGGCGATGTCGGAAAGGCGCGGATCGAGGCTCGTCCGCACCGAAAGGCCCGATTGATAAAGCGCGGTGTCGCCGTATTTCTGCTCGAGCTCGCGCCGCACTTCCTCGGTGAAATAGGGCGCCTGAACCATCTCGGTCGGCCCGCGCTGACGCAGCACGATCGGCTGCGCCTTGGCCGCCGCGGCCTGGTCCGCCGTGATGAAATTGGCCTCGACCATCCGGTCGATCACCCAATCGCGCCGGTCGACCGCCGCTTGGGGATTGCGCTGCGGGTTATAGTTGTTGGGCGCCTTGGGCAGCGCCGCGAGAAAGGCCGCTTCCGGGACCGTCAGCTCGTCGAGCGACTTGTTGAAATAGGTCTGCGCCGCCGCCGCCACGCCATAGGCGCCGCTGCCGAGATAGATCTCGTTGAGATAGAGCTCGAGGATGCGGTCCTTGCTCAGCACCTGCTCCATCTTGATGGCGACGAGCGCCTCGCGGATCTTGCGCTGGAACGAGACCTCGTTGTTCAGGAGGAAATTCTTCGCCACTTGCTGGGTGATGGTCGAAGCACCCTCGGGCCGGCGGTTCGTGCCGATACGCGACATATCGGCGATCGCGGCACGGACCATCGACACCGGGTCGATGCCGGCATGGGAATAGAAATTCTTGTCCTCGGCGGCGAGAAACGCATGGATCACCAGAGGCGGCATCGCGCTCACCGGCACGAAAATGCGCTTTTCGGTCGCGTATTCGGCCATGAGACGCCCGTCGCTCGCATGCACGCGGGTGACGATCGGCGGCTGATACGCCGCAAGCTGCTGGTAGTCCGGCAGGTCGCGGCCGAAATACCAGACGGCAAGCCCCGCCACGCCCACCGCGCCGAGCCCCGCCAGGATCAGCAGAAAAAAGAAAAACCTTATGATTTTCATGGCACTTACGCGAGAGTTAGGCAATCCCACCCCGGTCGCGCAAGCGGGGCCTTCGGGGCAATCAAGTAAACCCGTTTTGTGGCACCATCAAGGCGTGCCGAGCACCCTGCCCCCGACTTGACACAAGAGGCGATTGTTACTGCGTTCCGCCGACTGTATGTTACTCGCGCGACAGACCGCGGTTTGCCCGTTCGGCCCAGAGCCGGCGGCGGCACCGCGGCGGGATTTTCCAAGGGGATCCCGCTCCCGCGCGCAGCCATGATGATGCGCCGGCTGTGGGCCGCCCAAGCTCCCGCCCTGGTGTTTCGACCGCGCGACCGTGCATGAACCCGAAGTCCGTCCCCAAAGGGGGACTAGGGCAACCTCGATGAGATCCGCCATGGCCCACAGGCTCAGAGTGTCCGCCGGAAGATCCCGAGGCGCCGCCCGCTTCGCAGTGACAGAAACAGCGCCGCCCTTCGATTGTCGCACGGATGCGCGGGCGCTCCTCGGAGTTGCACTCTATGGCCAAGCGCATGCTCATCGACGCGGCCCACCCGGAAGAGACACGGGTCGTCGTCCTCAACGGTAATCGCCTCGAAGAATTCGATTTCGAGACTTCGACCAAGAGACAGATCAAAGGCAATATCTACCTTGCCAAGATAACGCGCGTCGAACCGTCGCTGCAGGCGGCATTCGTCGAATATGGCGGCAATCGCCACGGCTTCCTCGCCTTCAACGAGATTCATCCCGACTATTACCGCATACCGGTAGCGGACCGGCAGGCGGCGCTCGAGGCCGAACGCGTGGCCGAGCATGCCGCCAATGCCCGCGAGGATGCCGAGCGCGACGCCGCGGCAGAACAGCACGAAACCGACGCGCAGGACGCGGAGCAGGGAGGCGAGTTCGGCGGCTTCGGTCCCGAGGACGAGCCGTTCCCGGAGGACGATGGCGACGGCGACAGCGAACCTGACGAGGACCGCGGCGCGCAGGCGGGCCGCGAGCCGGCATCGTCCGAGGACGAAGGCGAGCCCGAAGCCGACCGCATGGCGCACGAGGCGCCGGCCGAGACGATTCGAGAGCCCCAATCCGCCGAGCCGCTCACGGCCGACGCGGCGCGCGACGAGCGCTCGTTCCCGGAAGATCCCGAATTCGACCGCTTCGCCGAGCCTGCCGACTCGGGAGCGCACGACCCCGAGTCGCCGCGCGCCGAGGAGTCCGGGCACTTCTATGGCGACGCAAACGACGAGCCTCAGCCCGAAACGGTGGCCGCGCTTGCCGAAGGGACGCGCGAGGATCGCCTCGACGAGGCCCATCTCGAGGCGATCGAGACGGTCGGCGGCGACGAGCTCGAAGAGGCGACGCGCCCCCGCGCGCGGCCGTTCCGCCACTACAAGATCCAGGAAGTGATCAAGCGCCGGCAGATCATGCTGGTCCAGGTCGTGAAGGAAGAGCGCGGCAACAAAGGCGCCGCGCTCACCACGTACCTGTCGCTCGCCGGTCGCTATTGCGTGCTGATGCCGAACACGCCGCGCGGGGGCGGCGTCTCGCGCAAGATCACCAACACGATGGACCGCCGCCGCCTCAAAGAGCTGATGAGCGATCTCAACGTGCCCGACGGAATGGGCGTGATCGTACGGACCGCAGGGAGCGAGCGTTCGAAGACCGAGATCAAGCGCGACTTCGAGTATCTCCTGCGGCTTTGGGACGAGATCCGCGACTTGACGCTGCGCTCGACCGCGCCGGCGCTCATCTACGAGGAAGGCAATCTCATCAAGCGGTCGATCCGCGACCTTTATGCGCGCGACATCGACGAGGTCGTGGTCGACGGCGATGAAGGCTACCGCACCGCCAAGTCCTTCATGAAGATGCTGATGCCGAGCCACGCCAAGCGGGTCAAACCCTATCGCGATCCCAGCGTGCCGCTGTTCCACCGCTATCAGATCGAGGCGCAGATCGACGCCATCCACTCGCCGATCGTGCAGCTCCGCTCGGGCGGCTATATCGTCATCAACCCGACCGAGGCGCTGGTCGCGATCGACGTGAATTCCGGCCGCTCGACCAAAGAGCGGAACATCGAAGAGACCGCGCTCAAGACCAACCTGGAGGCGGCCGAGGAGATCGCCCGGCAATTGCGCCTACGCGACCTCGCCGGCCTCATCGTCATCGACTACATCGACATGGAGGAATACCGCAATCGCGGCTCGGTCGAGCGCCGCCTCAAGGAAGCGATGCGGTACGACCGGGCGCGCATCCAGCTGGGCCGCATCAGCCCCTTTGGCCTTCTCGAATTGTCGCGGCAGCGTTTGCGTCCGTCCCTCGTCGAAGCCTCGACCCAGCCGTGCCCCTATTGCAACGGCAGCGGCCATATCCGGTCGATCGAATCGGCAGCGCTCCACGTGCTGCGGGCGATCGAGGAAGAGGGCATGCGCCGCCGCTCGGCCGAGGTCGCGGTGACGGTGTCGTCGAAGGTCGCGCTCTATGTCCTCAATCAGAAGCGGACGGCGCTGCAACAGGCCGAGGCGCGGTTCGGGTTCCATGTCGCTGTCGGAAGCGACGACACGCTCATCCCGCCCGCCTTTCGTCTCGACCGCATGCGCGCGCTGACGCCGGCGGAACTCGCGGCCCTGCCGAGCCTCGCGCTGCCGCCGCCGGAGCCCGAGGACGAGGACGAGGACGACAGCGACGACATCTCGCCAGAAGACGCCGAGCTTGGCGAAGGCGGGCCCGACCTGCCGTCCGAGCGGCCGGCCGACGAAGGCCACGACCAGGGCCGCCGCCGGCGCCGGCGCCACAATGGGCGGCGCGACGACCGGGAGCGGCCGCAACAGCGCCCCGTGCCCGAGCACGCCGAGCCACGCCGCGAGGGGTCCGAGGACGAGCCCTTGGCGGCGGCGTCATTCGAGCCCCAGGCGCACGAGCCGCGCGCCATCCAGCAAGGCGAGTCGGCGAGCGACGCCGAACGCCGGCGCCGGCGGCGTGGACGGCGGGGCGGCCGGCGCCGCCAGCGCAACGGCGAGCGGCCAGCAGACCATCGCGCCGCACCGCAACAGGCAAGCGAGGGGAACCCGCTCAACGGCGCCGACCCCGGGCCGGACCTGCAGCCGGACATTCAGATCGATATCGGCGACACGGTGCCCGAAGCGGTGAGCATCGAGCTGGTTGCGCCGGCGGCTTCCGATACCACCCCGCAAGACATCGCCTCTGCCTACGCCGTCGCGGCCGAGACTCAAATCGATATCGCGAGCGTGCCGGTGGCCGAGGCGACCGAAGACGCGGCCGAGACCGATAGGCCGCTGCCGCCCGCGGAAGCAACGACGCCGGCCGAGCCCCCGCCCCCGCCTCGCCGCGGCTGGTGGCGGCGCTAGCTCCTCACCCGTGAGTCGGCGCGACGATCAGCTTTTCGTCGACGAACTTGCCGCGCTCCAGCACGACCTCGTTGTCGAGCAGCACGGTACAGTCGCACATCGGCGTGTCGATGTGGCCCTTGGTGTCGCGCTTGCCGCCCATGTCGTTGTTGGGGCCGGTCGAGAACAGGAAATTGCCCTGGAACACCCGCGCCACCGAGCCCATGTGGTCCTGCGCAGTGGGGTAATGCATGATGTGGTCCCAATGGGCGTGCGGATGCATGCCGAAGCCCAGATGTGAGACCGCATAAGGATCGATGTCGTCTTCCGAGCGCTTGTTGCGGTCGAGCCAATAGCGGAACGCCTTGGCGTCGAGCCCGCCTTCGACCTTGCGGATGAAGCCGTCGCGCACCTCGAGCCGCACGGTGCTTTCGATCGCGCGCACATAGGGCAGGATCCACATGTCGCCGGGCTGCAGCACGACGGTGCCGTTGGCGGACCCTTCGTCGGGGAAGTTGGTGATGTGGCCGGCGCCCCACATGTCGTAGCGGCCAGGCTCTTCGGAAAATCCGTATTGCATCTTCACCTGGAACTCGCCGCGCGTCCAGCGCAGGTCGGTGCCGGCATCCGACAGCAGCCGGATCTCGCGCGCCTCGCCCCAGCGCCTGGCCGCGTGCTGAACGGCCTCCTTGAGGCCGGGCGGCGACAGGAGCCGCGCCAACTCGTCCGGCGCGCAGCCGATCGACAGGACCCGCCCGCCCGCCGCGCGGACCTCCTTTTGCCAATTGGAGAAGTTGGGCGGGAAAAAGGCACAGATGAGGTCGCTTGCCTTCAACGCCGCCATCACGCCCTTGCCCGCGGTCTTGGGCAGGTCGCCGCCGGTGCGGGCCCAATCCGGCACATTGGCGATGCCAAGCTCATAGCAATGCGCGCCCAGCTCATCAGCGGCCGCAAAGGCGGCCAGGACCTGCTCGCGCGGGGTGTTGAGCTCGGTCAGGAGCGCGATCGATTCGCCGTTCTTCACCGCGCACATCTCGAACTCGCGGCGAAACACGGAGGCGAGGCTCGATGGGTTGAGATATTGCTTCGGCATGGCGCAACCTCCCTGGAATCGGACGAAACGATATCGAGACTCCAGGCTTGCCGCAATGCGCGGCATTGACAGACTCACCCGCGCGGAGTGAATTCAGCCCGGCTGACAGGAGAGGCTCATGGCGAAGCCGGGACTGATCGTCGCGCCGCTCACGCCCTTCACGCGCGAGCTGAAGCTCGACGAGCGCGCGCTCGAGCGCGAGATCGATTACTGCATCAAGGATTGCGATGCATCGATGATCGTCGCCGCGGGCGTCGAGGCGCAGGAATATACCTACCTCGCGCTCGACGAGCGCAAGGCGCTGGTGCGCCAGACCATCGCCTGCGTCGGTGGGCGCCGGCCGGTCATGGTCGGGATCTCGCACCCCTCGTTCCGGACCGCGATCGAGCTCGCGCATTTCGCCGAGACGGAGGGTGCGGCCGCGGTGCAAATGCTGGCGCCGTTGCGCGCGCATGGCGGACCGCCGACCGACCGCGACCTCGTCGCCTACTTCGAGGCGGTGGGGCGCGAGACCGGTCTGCCGATGACGCTCTATCTCAATCCCGGCCCCGGCGCCGATGTCTCGATCCCCGCCACCATCGCGCTCGCCCGGCTCGAGAAGGTCCGTTACATCAAGGAAAGCTCGCGCGATCTGGCGCGTGTCTCGCGTCTCATCGTCGAGATCGACCATGCCGGCCACGCCAAATATTTCACCACCATGCAGATGCTGCTGAGCACGATCCAGCTCGGCGGCGCCGGCGCCACGATGCCGCCACCTGCGGCCGAGATCGCGCGGCATGTCATCGACGCCTATGTCGCGGGCGACCATGCGCGCGCAGCCGACGCACAGCTTCAGTTCGCGCTGTTTCCGGCGCGCTGGATGCATCGGGGCTTGACCCCCACCATGAAGGCGGCGATGCGCCTCATCGGGCTCGACGTGGGCGATCCCTATCCGCCTTATGCCGCGCTCGATGCCGACGAGGTGAAAGCGCTCGACGCGTTGCTGAAGACAACCGTGCTGGCCAGACACGGACACGTTCACGCCAACGATTAGCGAAGAACCGACTCACTGGGGGATCGATGAGGTTTGGGGGGTATGTCTGCGCGTGCGCGGCGCTGTGGTCGTGCCTTGTGCTTGACGCCGCCGCGGCGCAATCGCCATCGGGAAAGATCGGCATCATCGATCCGGAGGGCGCGGGCGCGCAGTGCCGGGACGACGCGGCCGCGCCTGCTATCCGAGACGGGGATCGGCCGTGGGCCGATCCGGCACTCTCGCCCGATGAGCGCGCGGCACTTCTCGTGAAGGCGATGACCTGCGCCGAAAAACTCGGGCTGCTGCACAGCACGTCGATCAACCCGCGCGAGCCGGTTGGACATGCGGGCCTCGTGCCGGGCATCGCGCGGCTCGGCATCCCCGCGCTGCACGAGACGAACGCCGAGTTGGGCGTTGCCATCCCGCTGCCTCCGGGCCCGCCGGACACGAGCGACGAGGCGACCGCCCTGCCGTCGGGGCTTGCGACCGCGGCCACCTGGAACCCGGGCATCGCTTATGCGAACGGGGCCATGATCGGCCGCGAGGCACGCGCGAAGGGCTTCAATGTGCTGCTCGCGGGCGACGTCAATCTCGCGCGCGATCCGCGGGCCGGCCGCAATTTCGAATCGGCCGGCGAGGACCCCTTGCTTGCCGGCGTGATGGTCGGCGCGGCCGTGCACGGCATCGAGGATCAGCATGTCATTTCGACCCTGAAGCATTTCGCGCTCAACGACCAGGAGACCGACCGCACGTCGCTCGACGCGCGCATCGATCCGGTGGCGCTGCGCCAATCGGACCTGCTCGCGTTCGAGATCGCCAACGAGCGCGGCCATCCGGGTGCGGTCATGTGCGCCTATAACCGGATCAACGGCGCCTATGCGTGCGAGAATGGCTGGCTGATGGATCGAGTGCTGCGCGGCGATTGGGGATTTCGCGGCTGGCTCATGTCGGATTGGGGCGCGGTCCATTCCGCGCTGGGCGCGGTGCGTGCCGGGCTCGATCAGGAATCGGGCGTCGAATGGGACAGCGAGACCTTCTTCGGCGCGCCGTTGCGGACCGCCTTCGTCGAAGGCCTGCTGCCGAATGTGCAGCTCGATCGGATGGCACGCCACATCCTGCGCACCGTCGTTGCGTCCGGTCTGGTCGACGACCCGCTGCCGCACGCGCCGCCCGATTTGGCGACGGACGCTCGCATCGCCGAGCGGGCCGAGGAAGAAGGCATCGTTCTCCTCAAGAATGAGGGCAGCCTTCTGCCGCTTCCCGGCGAGATTCGGAGCCTTGCCGTCATCGGCGGGCACGCGGATATTGGCGTTCTGTCGGGCGGCGGCTCGTCGCAGGTCATTCCGGAAGGCGGCCCCGCGCTGCGCATCGACTATCCGCCGGTTGGCGGATGGGCGTCCTTTTCCACGATCTTCGACCCATCCCCGCCGGCGAGGGCGTTGGCCCAGCGACTGCCGCAGGCGCGCATCGCCTATGCCGACGGGAGCGACATCGATGCGGCGGCATCGCTGGCGCGGCATGCCGACGCCGCGATCGTGTTCGTGACGAAATGGGCAAGCGAAGGGCACGATTCGAGCGACCTCGCGCTTCCCGACGGCCAGGACGGCCTCGTCGCGGCGGTGGCGGCCGCCAACCCCCGCACCATCGTCGTGCTCGAGACGGGAAATCCTGTGCTCATGCCGTGGCGCGCGCAGGTGTCCGCCATCCTCGCGGCCTGGTATCCGGGCGCTCGCGGCGGCGAGGCGATCGCCCGGATATTGGTCGGCGACGTCGATCCGTCGGGTCGCCTGCCCGTCACGTTTCCGGCAAGCGCGGACCAGTTGCCGCGACCGGAACGCGCCACGAATTCGGGCACGATCCTTTACGGCGAGGGAGACGAGGTCGGATACAAATGGTTCGAAGCGCGCGACGAACGCCCGCTTTATCCCTTCGGCTTCGGGCTCAGCTACACAAGCTTTTGCCATGACGATTTTGCCGTGAGCGCTTCTGTTCGTGCCTCGTTCACGGTGACCAATTGCGGCAGCCGCAATGGCGCGGACGTGGCGCAGCTTTATGCCACGGTTCCGGAACCGGACGGGACGCTGGTGACGCGCCTCGTCGGCTGGCGCAAGGTCTTGCTCGGCCCAGGCGAAAGCAAGCGCGTGACGATCGATGTCGATCCAAGGCTCCTCGCGCATTTCGACGGCAAGGTCGAACGCTGGCGGATCGAGACCGGCACCTACAGTTTCGCGCTCGGCACGTCGTCGCGCGATGTGGCCGCGACGGCCACCGTGGCGCTCGGCACGCGGCTTCTGCCGCCTTAGGAGACTGCCTCGTACGCGGCGAGCGCCGCGATATTGACAAAATCCGAGACGGTGCAGCCCATCTCGACGATCTGGGCCGGCTTGTCGAGGCCCATGAGCAGCGGGCCGATGCGCTTGCCGCCGCCAAGCTGCTCCAAGAGCTGCGAGGCGAGGTTGGCGCTGTCGAGGCCCGGCATGATCAGCACGTTGGCGGCGCCGGTGAGGCGGCAGAACGGATAGCGCGCGCGCATCAAAGCCTGATCAAGCGCGACCTCGGCGCTCATCTCGCCATCGAATTCGAAATCGGGCCGCCGCGATTCAAGGATCGCGACCGCTTCGCGCACGCGCTGAGCCTGCTCGCGGCCGGGATTGCCGAAATTCGAATGCGAGAGGAGCGCCACGCGCGGCTCCTGCCCCATCAAGCGGCGCGCGCGCTCGGCCGCCTGCATCGCGATGTCGGCAAGCTCGACCGCAGACGGCCGCGCATGGGCCGTGGTGTCGGCCATCAGGATCGACCGCCCGCGCGAGATCAGCAGCGCGAAGCCGAAGATGCAGCACTGGGCGCGCGGACCGATCACCCGAACCACCTCTTCGAACGCGGTGAAATAGTTGCGCGTCTCGCCGGTCACCATCGCGTCGGCATCGCCGCACGCGACCATGCAGGCCGCGAACACGTTGCGGTCCTGATTCACCATGCGCTGACAATCGCGATAAAGCGCGCCCGACCGCTGTAGCCGGCGGTAGAGGAAGTCGGTATAGGCCTCGGTCGCGGGCGAGAGGCGCGGATTGTGGATCTCGAGTTCCGCGCGCGCATCGAGACCCATCTCGCGCAAGGTCGTCTGAATCGTCTCGTGGCGCGCAATCAGCACGGGCGTGCCATAGCCGTTGTCGCGGAACGACAGCGCCGCGCGGATGGTCTTCTCCTCCTCGCCTTCGGCGAAGACGACGCGGCGCGGGTTGGCGCGGACCTGATCGAAGATGCGCTGAAGACTCGCCGCGGTGGGATCGAGCCGGCCCTTGAGGCTGTTGCGGTAAAGCGTCATGTCCGCGCAGGGCCGCCGCGCGACGCCGGAATCGATCGCCGCCTTGGCGACCGCCGGCGGCACGGTGAAGATGAGCCGCGGGTCGAACGGCGTGGGCACGATATAGTCCCGGCCATAGCGCAGCCGCTGACCCGAATAGGCGGCCGCCACCTCGTCCGGCACGTCCTCGCGCGCGAGCTTCGCAAGTGCCTCGGCGGCGGCGATCTTCATCGCCTCGTTGATGGTGGAGGCGCGCACGTCGAGCGCGCCGCGGAAGATGTACGGGAAGCCCAGCACGTTGTTGATCTGATTCGGATAGTCCGAGCGGCCGGTGCACACGATCGCGTCCGACCGCACCGCGTGGACATCCTCGGGCGTGATCTCGGGATCGGGATTGGCCATCGCCGCCACCATCGGCCGGTCCGCCATCGAGCGCACCATGTCCTGCGTGACCGCGCCCTTGACCGACAGGCCGAAGAACACTTCCGCGCCTTCCAGCGCCTCCGCCAGCGTGCGGCGCTTCGTCGCGACCGCATGTGCCGATTTCCACTGGTTCATGCCGTCCGTTCGGCCTTCATAGATCACGCCCTTGGTGTCGCACAGGATGACGTTCCCGTGCCGCACGCCCATGCTCTTCAACAATTCGACGCACGCGATCGACGCGGCGCCGGCGCCGTTCACGACGAGCTTGATGTCGCCAAGCGAGCGTCCGGTCAGGTCGAGCGCGTTGATCACGC
>DATJLY010000038.1:0-2739 GCA_035509095.1 Allostellaceae bacterium
TGGCGTCACTCTGGATCAGGGACCGGCGCGGCGGGCGCATCGTCAACATCGCCTCGCTGCTGGGGCTGCGCACGGTCCGGCACGTGCCGGCCTATGCTGCCGCCAAGGCGGGACTCATTCATCTGACGCGCACGCTTGCGATCGAGTTGGGTCGTCACGGCATCACCGTCAATGCGATCGCGCCCGGCTATTTCACGACCGACCTGAACCGTGATTTCATGGCCAGCGAGGCGGGCCGGGCGCTCGTCGGCCGCATCCCCTTGGGCCGCAGCGGCGAGCCGCCCGACCTCGACGGCGCTCTCCTGCTGCTCGCGTCCGATGCCGGCGCCTATATCACCGGCGCGGTGCTTCCCGTCGATGGCGGCCACGCGGTGAGCGCGGTGTAGCGCGCACTCCCTCTCCTCCTCGGAGGAGAGGGGCGGGGTGAGGAGGGATCCTCGCGCAATGCTCTGGAATCCCCCACCTCACCTGACCTCTCCGCCCCCGCGGGGCGGAGAGGGACTAAAAGGTGATGCGGTTTACCGGAACTGCGGCAGCACTTGCTCGCACAATAATCGTAACGAATTCATCACCCGCGCGGGCGGCAAGCCGCCGCCGCAGTTGCATTCGGCCAGGATCCCGTCAAGGCCCAGTTCCTCTTCGATTTGCCGCAGGCGGTCGACGACACGGTCGGGCGTGCCGATCACGAGCTTGGTCCGGAGCGCCGCGTCATAGGTGAGGGCCTGGAGGTCCTGGCCGCGCTCGGCGCGCCGCTCGATCGTCCGCACGCCGGCCTGTCCGGCCGAAGCGACGATGCGCTCGCCCAGCAAGCGATAGAAATTCATGATGCTTGCTTCCGGCTCCTCGCGCGCAAGCCGTTCGGTCTCGGCGATATAGACCGGAATGCGCAGATAGACCGCACCCCGTCCGGGATGGCCGGCCTCACGCCACGCCTCGCGATAGGCCTTGATGCTCGGCACGAGGTCGCTCAGCGAGCCCGCGCGCACCGCCACCATGATCGCGTCGCCGAGCCTGCCAATGGTCGGGAACGTGTCCGGGCTGCTGGCCGCGACGCGGATCGGCGGGTGCGGCCGTTGATAGGGTTTCGGCGACAGATTCACGTTCTTGCAGGAATAGAAGCGGCCTTCATACGAGAAGGAATTTTCGGTCCAGGCGCGCTTGATGAGCGCCAGCGCCTCGGGAAAGCGGTCGTGGCTTTCGGCATAAGGGATGCCATAGGCGTCGTAGCCGCGCGGCAGGCCGCTGCGGCCGACCCCGAAGACGAGGCGGCCCTGGCTGATCTGGTCCACCGTAGCCGCTTCTTCGGCGATGCGCATGGGATGAACCAGCGGCAGCACCTGCACCGCGATGCCGATCTTGATCCGCCGGGTCCGCATGCCGACCGCGCTTGCGACCGTAAGCGGCGCGGAGAGCACGGACCGCGTGGGGTCCATGTGCAGCTCGCCGAGCCAGATGACGTCGAGCCCCATCTCCTCGGCGGCATCGATCTCGGCAAAGGCGCTGGCGAAGGTCTCGGCGTGGGTCGCGCCGTTGGTGGTACAGCGAAACTCGTGGAACATGCCGAATTCCATGGCGTGTCCTCCCGGCCGCGTCTCGGCGTGCGTTCGTTTTGGCGCAGCATGAACCTCGCGAACCGGCCCGGCAAGACGGTGGCGATGTCCGGCCACGCAAAGGCGATTCGTCGCGCGGTTGGCGTGGGACGTCGGGAGCGGGGCGGTGCGATGCTGTTTTCGCACCGGGAAAGCGGCATTTCGTCGCGCGACGGCCGATCCGAGAATCGGCGACCCGACTATGGGTCGGAAGGGCCGGTCGATGGCGGGACCGTTCTGAAGAAGCGATGACGGACACCGCTCGGCGGGCGAGCGATTGTTGCGGCGCAACAGGCGCATTCCGGCGTCGGGAATGGCCGGTTTGGCGCCGACGCGTCGAGCGGCGGGCCGACGATGGGTAATTATTATGTTATAATAAAATATTATAGACTGTACCTAATGTGAAATATCAATTTTGGCCAAGTCCCAATCGATTATCAATAGGGACCTAAAATCCGGCGGGTTGGCCGGCCGGTGCCGGTGATGAACCGCCCCGCCCGGAGCCGGCCGAGGATGCTCGCCAGATGCCGGGCGGCGCCCGGCCGGCCGGCGCCCTCGAGCCAGTTCTGGTCGAGAAACGAAGCGAGCGCCGGCTGGCCCAGCTCGACCTCCCACAAGATGCCAAGGAGCGACGCCATTGCCTCCTCCTGCTCCCGCGCCGGGCCATGCAGAACCTGATGCCGCAAGGCTTTGTCGCGGGCGCCGGTTTCCGGGCCGGGACCCAGCCCGAACTCGATCCGGCGCCGCCGTCCAGGCCCGGCAAGCTGGCAGTGGGCGACTTCGTGCAGCAGCACATAGGCCTCGGTGCCGGCGCTGAGCGCGCGGCCATCCCACCCGAAGCTCGCACGGGGCGGTTGGCGGCGCAGGCCCAACCCCAACATCCGGGCCAGTCTTAATGCCCGTTCATGATGCCGCGCCGCGACAGCGCCGCGCGCCCGGGTGGCGCTGGACGCAGCGATGCGGCGCAGCGCGCGCGCCGCTGCCGGCTCACCCACCGCGCCGGCCAAGGCGGCCATCGCGGCCTTCACTTTGTGCGCTGCGACAGGGCTGAGGATCATGGCGTCATTGCGGACGCGGTCGATGCGGGCGTGACGGGGAAGCTATGCAATCCTGACAATTGCCCACACCGTGGACCGCCGTAACACTGACC
>DATJLY010000039.1:0-3835 GCA_035509095.1 Allostellaceae bacterium
CTTCGACCTGCCGGTGCTGGTCGGTATCGAAGAGGGATTGTTCGAAAAAGCCGGCCTCGATGTCAGCTTCTCCGCCAGCTATGCCGACCGGGAGCGCGACACCGCCCAAAGCCAGATCCTGGGCCGGCTCAAGGAAGAGCAGTTCGAATGCGGCGCCGCCGACAGCTACAATGTGTGCGAATGGGCCAGCATCGACCGGCTGGAGCGCGGCACGCGCGGCGGCCGGCTTGCGGCGCTCAGGGCCGCGGTCGCGGCGCAGGCGATCGTCACCTTTGACGACGCGCTTCAGGTGCCGCGCGACCTTGCCGGCGTGCCGGTGCTGGTGCAGGAACTGACCGGCTCGCATTACACGACCTTGCAGATGCTGGAAGGCGCGATCGGCCGCGCGGCGATCAAGATCGCCGCGGGCGGCTTGCCGCAGACACGCTGGCAGGCGCTGAAGGATGGAGCCTTCCGCGCCGTCACGGTGATGGAGCCGTTCATCAGCCTGGCGCTCAAGGAAGGCGCCCACATCATCGCCGCGGAATTCTATCGCGGCGGCGAAGTGGTGGCGCCGCAGCTGACGCCGGAGCAGCGCGCCGCCTATTACGCGGCCGAGAACCAGGCGGTCGACCGCATCAATGCGGATTTCTACCGCTATGCCCATCACGTCGCGGCTCAGGCCAAGGGCGCGCTTGCCCCGCACGAGCTGTTGCGCGCCTTCGTGCACTACAAGCATGTCGACATGTACGCCGTCGACCTGTTCGACCGCACCTATGAATGGATGAAGTCCTGGGGCCTGACCGAAGGGTCGAGCGCCCACGGCACGCTGGTCGTGTAGGAAGAGAGGAGGACGTCATGACGTCGCCCGTGAAGCTGTCGCATTACGTGCTGCAGACGAATCAGATCCCCGCGTTGCGCGCCTGGTATCTTGCCGTCCTCGGCGGCGAGATCGTGCACGAGAACCCGCATCTCTGCTTCATCGCCTATGATGACGAGCATCACCGCATTGCGTTCGTCGATTTCGAGAAGCTTCAGAAGAAGGGCGAGAAGGATGTGGGTCTGAACCATGTCGCCTTCACCTTCGCCGACCTGAAGACCCTGCTCGAGACGCACGAGCGGCTGAAGCGCGACAACGCGATCGTGCCCTTCTGGTGCATCAATCATGGGCCGACCACGTCGCTTTATTATCACGACCCGGACGGCAACGGCGTCGAGCTTCAGGTCGACAATTTCGCCAGCCTGGCCGACTGCAAGGCGTTCATGCGCTCGCCCGAATTCGCGGCGAACCCCTTGGGCGTCGAGTTCGACCCGGACGAGATGCTGCGCCGGCTGCGCGCCGGTGCGTCGGAGCGCTCGTTCATGGTGCGCGCGGAGCTCGAGCACGCGATGGCCTGATGCTTGCGTTGACGGCGGGGGCTGGGTATAAGCCGCGCCTTTGAGACGAGCGGTTGGGGCCGAAAGGGCATGCCTCGCCGCCCATAATCGATAGAGAGAGGTCGAAATGCCCAAGATGAAGACCAAAAGCGGGGCGAAGAAGCGCTTCGGGCGCACCGCCTCGGGCAAAATCAAGGTGGCGAACGCCTATAAGCGCCACCTCCTCACGAACAAGTCGAAACGGTCCAAGCGCAATGCGAAGGGCACCGTCACGTTGCGGCCGGGCGACGCGAATCTCGTCCTGACCTATATGCCGTATCTGCGGGGCTGAGCCATGGCGCGGGTCAAACGGGGCGTCACCTCGCACGCCCGGCACAAAAAGGTGCTGGAGCTCGCGAAGGGCTATCGCGGCCGCTCGCATTCGAATTTCCGCATCGCGCTCGAAAAGGTCGAGAAGGGGCTCCAGTACGCCTATCGCGACCGGCGCAACCGCAAGCGCGATTTCCGCGCACTGTGGATTCAGCGCATCAACGCGGGCGCGCGCGAAGCCGGCCTGACTTATTCGCAGCTCGTCAACGGTTTGAAGCGCGCGGGCATCGCGCTCGACCGCAAGGTGCTGGCCGACCTTGCCGCGCGCGAGCCGCAAGCCTTCAAGGCGGTGGTGGAGCAGGCGCAGGCCGCGCTCGCCAAGGCCTGAGCATGCAAGGGCGATTTACCGGCGGGCGCTGATACCGGCCCCGTCCGCAACGCGAGCGCGATGAAGAAGGGGCCGGCCCGGCGCGCGGCCCCTTTCTTATTTGCGGAGGAGCGATGGAGAGCCTCGACCAGATCCGCGACGAGATCCTCCGTCTCGTCCATGATGCCGAGACCGGCGCGGCGCTCGAACAGGTCCGGGTGGCCGCGCTCGGCCGCAGCGGCAGCGTCACCGAGTTGATGAAGGGCCTGCGCGCGCTCGATCCTGACGCGCGGCGTCAGCGCGGCGCCGACCTGAACCGCCTCAAGGACGAGATCGAGGCGGCGATCGTCGCGGTGCAGCAGCGGCTCGACGGCGCGGCGCTCAAAGAGCGCCTCGCGAGCGAGCGCATCGACATGACCCTGCCGGTGCGTGCCGAAGCCGAGGGCCGCATCCACCCGATCAGCCAGACCATCGACGAGATCGTGTCGATCTTCGGCGAGATGGGCTTTTCCGTCGCCGAAGGCCCGCACATCGAGGACGATTTCCACAATTTCACGGCACTCAACATCCCGCCCGAGCATCCCGCGCGCCAGGAACAGGACACGTTCTACCTCGCCGGCAGCGGCGGCGAGCGCAAGCTGCTGCGCACCCACACCTCGCCGGTGCAGATCCGCACCATGATGGCGCAGAAGCCGCCGCTTCGGATCATCGTTCCCGGCCGCACCTTCCGCAGCGACCACGACGCGACCCATTCACCGATGTTCCACCAGGTCGAAGGGCTCGTGATCGACCACGCGATCCATATGGGGCATCTGAAAGGCTGTCTCATCGAGTTCTGCCGCGCGTTCTTCGATATCGAGCATCTGCCGGTGCGGTTCCGGCCAAGCTATTTCCCCTTCACCGAGCCGTCGGCCGAGGTCGATATCGGCTGCTCGCGGGAAGGTGGCGGCTTGAAGATCGGCGCCGGCGGCGACTGGCTTGAAATCTTGGGCTCGGGCATGGTGCATCCCAAGGTCCTGCGCAATTGCGGCCTCGATCCCGAGACGCATCAGGGCTTCGCCTTCGGGATGGGGATCGAGCGGATAGCGATGCTGAAATACGGCATTCCGGATTTGCGCACGTTCTTCGACAGCGATCTGCGGTGGCTCCGTCACTATGGCTTTCTGCCGCTCGACGTGCCGTCGCTGGTGATGGGGCCGGCGCGATGAAGCTGACGCTCGCCTGGCTCAAGACTCATCTCGACACCATGGCCTCGCTCGACGAGATCGTGGCGCTTCTCATCATGCGCGGGCTCGAAGTCGATTCGATCGAGAATCGGGCCGCGCACCTTGCCGCCTTCCGTGTCGCGCGCGTGCTGAAGGCCGAGCCCCATCCCAACGCCGACAAATTGCGCCTTTGCGTCGTCGACGCCGGTGCGGGCGAAGTGCAGGTCGTGTGCGGCGCGCCCAATGCGCGCGCGGGCATGACCGGCGTCTTCGCGGCGCCGGGCGTCACCATCCCGCGAAGCGGCATCGTGCTGAAGGCAAGCGCCATCCGCGGCATCGTCTCGAACGGGATGCTGTGCTCGGGCTGGGAACTGGGACTGTCGGAAGACCGCGAAGGGATCATCGAGTTGCCGGATGGCTTGACGCCGGGTCAGCCTTTTGCGCAAGCGGTCGGGCTCGACGATCCGGTGCTCGATGTGAAGGTGACGGCGAACCGGGCCGACTGCTTGGGCGTCCGGGGCATCGCCGGCGACCTTGCGGCCGCCGAGATCGGAACCTTGCGCCCGCTCGCGGTCGATCCGGTGCCGGGCGCCTTCCC
>DATJLY010000040.1:0-12099 GCA_035509095.1 Allostellaceae bacterium
CAGCCCATTATCGCCTCCCGGCGATCTATCCATTCCGTTATTTCCCGGCGATGGGCGGGCTCGCGTCGTACGGGGTCGATCTGATCGAGCAATCGCGGGGGGCGGCGATCTATGTCAACCGCATCCTGAGAGGCCAAAAACCCGCCGACCTGCCGGTTCAGGCGCCGACCAAATTCGATCTCGTCATCAATCTCAAGACCGCGAAGGCGTTGGGCCTCTCGCCACCCTCGGACCTGCTCGCCAGCGCCGACGAGGTGATCGAGTGAACTTCGAGGGCGCGGTCACGCCACGTGACGCGGCCGGACGAAGAGCGCTGACTGAAAGCGCGAGCGCGCCCCCGCTGGATCGGCGATCACGCGTGAACTCTTGCAACGCTCGAGTTATTGGCGAGAAAAATGGAGCGTAGATGGGTTATTCGGCGTAATCGAGGGTGAAGAATTTGTATAGGTCAGCGTGGCCGGGGATCCGGCCGTGTATACGATGCGGCGGATCAAAGTCTCCCCCTCGAAATTGGGAAACGAATGCCTCGCCGCCGTAATGGTGAGCGTACTTAAACCCGCGTCAACCTTATAGGTGCCGAAATAAGCGACCGTCCCCTGGGCGTCTAACTTTTCCTCTTGGGGCTTTCCGCCTCCGCGCACCCCAGTGCTGTGGGGATCGCGATGGCCCATGAGTTGGAATGAAATGTTGCACGCGGCATCCAACATGAGCATGCCTTGCGGTTCGGCACCGACAACGGTCGGGAGGGGAGTTGTCAACGTCCACGTGCCGAGCAGGTTCGTCGGGTCGCCATCGCCACAGTGTGGCGGCGATCGCACGTCGCTCATTGCACGCTGCTGCGGGGCGACGCAACTTGTGGTACCGGCCACAGCCGCGAGGCCGCCAAGCGCCGCGAGCGCTGTTTTCTGAAAAACTCTCATGCACGCTCCTCTTTTGGACAAGACCAACAAGATCGAGCATGTAGATGTTCTATACCCGCATTCAGGAGATTGCTACCGCAGAAGTTGAGTATGCACTTTAGGCGGCGGGGGCCACCTGCGGCAGGCGGATGCGGACGTTGGCGCCTTGGCCGGGGCGGCTCATGATCGCGATGGTGCCGTCATGCTGCTCGACGATCTGCTTCGCCGTCGGCAGGCCGAGGCCGGTGCCGAACGATTTGGTGCTGAACAGCGGCTCGAAGATGCGCGGCAGGATCTCGGGCGGAATGCCGGGGCCGGTGTCATCGATGGCGATCTCGGCACCGTCCTTCGCGTGCGTCGTGACGGCGATGCGGCGGTCGCTTGGCTCGGCGCCGCTTGCGACCATCGCTTGCGCCGCGTTCTCGATGAGGTTGATGATGACACGACGGAAGCGGTCGGTATCGATCGCGACCCACGCATCCGGCGCACCGAGCCGCCGCTCGAGCGCGATCCCTTGGGGCAGCTTCTGCTCGTCCAGCACCTCCGCGAGCCAAGGGTCGAGCGCCACTTCGGCGCAGGCAATGCCGCGCGGGCGCGCATAGTCGAGAAGATCGGCGACAAGCGAGTCACAGCGCTCGATCGATCGCTCGATCCGCGCCGCCGCGCGCTCGATGGGCGCGGCATCCTGGCTCAACTGCCGGATCGCGTGCAGGCTGTTGCGGATGGAGCTCAAAGGATTGCGCAGCTCGTGCGCCACGGTCGCGGTGAGTTGACCCAAGACCGAGAGACGCTCTTTCTTCAGAAGCTCTGATTCCGCGACGGCGCGGGCGCGGTCGGCCTCGATTTTGGCGGTGCGCATCTCCGCCATCTGCTCCTGCGCCTTGAGCTGCCGCCGGGCGGCGTCGGCCTGCTCGTCGCGCATGACCTGATAGGCATGCGCCGTGAAGCGGCGCTCGCGATCGACCTCGCAATAGGCGGCATCCACCAATTCGAGCAGCAGGTCGAGATCGACCGTCCCGTCCGACCGGTCGCGGCGCGACTGCCGCATTTGGCGTTGCAAAAGCTTGTGCATGCCGGTCCCAGGTCGATCCGCGTCCGGCATCGCTCAGGCTTCGGCGAAGGTCGTGACCGTCATCGTCTGGTTGTGCAGGTCGCTGATGGCGGACGCCTCCAAAGGCGCGATCTCGCCATAGGAATAGAAGCCGGTGGTGCGGCAATGCTCGCCCAGCACCTCGGCGACCGACTCGACTTCGTCGGCGACACGCTGACCCAGCAGCAGCTTGCGGCCGATGCAACTCACCAGCACGGCGAGCTTTGCCTCGGGCAGCGCCGCCTTGCTCGCGGCCTGGCCGGCGCCGGCGATGAGATTGTCGAAATGGCCGAGCATGACCTGCGCGGTGTGGCCCTCGGGGATGGTGCCGGCGAAGATCATCGCCTTCTTCGCCTCGTCGACGCCGACGACAGTGCGGACGAGCGCCGCCTCGGGCGTGCCCGGAGGATGGATGCGCAGCGGAAAGAGAAGCGCGCTCGCCGGCAGCTTCGCCGCTTCGGCGCCGAGATATTGCTTGTAAAGGTCAAGCGCGGGCTCGCCGTCGAGATCGAACAGCGTCTTGCCTTCGGCGCGCGTGATGGTGCGCTCGGGGCCGACCGCGTCCCACCCGCCGACGCTGCCCGCGCCGATGCGGATGCGGTCGCCATAGAAGCCAAGCGCGACGACGTTCCCGGGCTCGGGATTGGCGTCGAGCCCGACCAGGGTGGTGCCGAAACGGGCGCCGTCGCCGGCAAGACCCCCGGTCAAGGGCACGTCGCGGCCGCGCACATGCTGAATCCCCGCCACCAGCTCGGTGCCGTTGACCTTGGTGCCGTCCGACAGAAGGAAGACGCCTTTGAGGCCTCTATGCGGCAGACCGGCGCCGATCCGCATGCCGATCTCGAAGGAGCTGCGGCCTTCGGCCACTTCGCCGCGGGCGGAGCGGATCTGGGTATCCTCGAACTCGATCGCGGTCGCGATCACCGAGCCGTCATGCACATCGACATCGACGATCTCGCCGCCGGTCGTGCAGCCAAGCAGCATGGCGCCGGGATAGGCCGCCTTGAGCTCGGCAAAGCGCTTGCCGTCTTCCATCGTGCCGGGCGCCGCGAAATAGAGCACCAGAGAGGGCGCCGTGGGATGGTCCGAGGACAGCGTGCGCCAGTTCCGGCCGGGCTGCCAAATCCGCTGCTCGATCCGCATCGTGATGGTACTTTCGTAGCAAGAGCGCCGCGGCGAGCTTAGGCGCCGCTTCGCTAAGCATCGGTTAAGCGGTCGTAAGCAACGGCCTATCGGCCGCTATCGGGCTCAGGACGCGGTCGCGGCGATCCGCGCGATATAGGCGCTGAACGCGGCGTTGCGATAGCGCGCGGCGCTTTCGAGCAGGCGCGCGGCATCGATGAAGCCCATGCGGAAGGCGATCTCTTCCGGGCAGCCGATCTTCAATCCCTGCCGCGCCTCGATCGTGCGGACGAATTCCGATGCCTCGAGCAGGGATTCGTGGGTGCCGGTGTCGAGCCACGCGAACCCGCGCCCCAATCTCTCGACATAAAGGTCGCCAAGGCGGAGATAGCAATTGTTGAGATCGGTGATCTCGAGCTCGCCGCGCGCCGACGGCTTCAGCGAGGCGGCATAGTCGACGACGCGCGAATCATAGAAATAAAGGCCCGTCACCGCCCAGTTGGAGCGCGGCGCCGCCGGCTTCTCCTCGATCGATCGGGCGCGGCCGCTCGTGTCGAAATCGATGACGCCATAGCGTTGCGGATCGCCGACCCAATAGGCAAAGACGGTGGCGCCGCTCGCGCGCCGGGCCGCGGCCGCGAGCAGCGACCCGAACCCTTGCCCGTAATAAAGATTGTCGCCCAGCACCAGCGCGACAGGATCGTTGCCGACGAAGTCGCGGCCGATGGTGAAGGCCTGGGCCAATCCTTCGGGCGCCGGCTGCACCGCATAGCTGAGATTGATGCCCCATTGCGCGCCGTCCTTCAGCAGCGCGCGGAACAGCGGCTGATCGACCGGTGTCGTGATGACCAGGATGTCCTTGATCCCCGCCAGCATCAGGGTCGACAGCGGATAATAGATCATCGGCTTGTCATAGACCGGCAGAAGCTGCTTGCTGACGACGAGCGTCACCGGATGAAGCCGCGTCCCGGCGCCGCCTGCGAGCACGATCCCTTTCATCGCGCCGCACCTCCCTCGACCCGCAGCGCCGCGATGACGGCGCGAAGCTCATCGCTCCAGGGCCGCTGCGCGATCCCGAAGACGCGACCGATCTTGCCGCAATCGAGGACGGAATAAGCCGGCCGCGGCGCCGGCGCCGCGAAATCCGCCGTCGTGATGGGATGCAGCTCCGGCGATTTCGGCAGCCCAGCGGCGGCGAAGATGGCTTGCGCGAAGCCGAACCAGGTCACCGGGCCGCTGCCGGTGTAATGGTAGGTGCCATAATCCGTGCTCCCTTGCGCCAGCGCGCCGCCGATCTCGACGATGACGCGCGCGAGATCGGCGGCGCTGGTGGGGCAGCCGAGCTGATCGTCGACGATCGAGAGGCTCGGCCGCTCGGCGCCGAGCCGCAGCATGGTCCGCACGAAGTTCTGGCCATGCGCCGCGAACACCCACGAGCTGCGCAGGATGATATGCCGCGGCAGGCTTTCTTGGATCGCGCGCTCGCCCGCGAGCTTCGAACGGCCATAGCTGCCGAGCGGCGCCAGCCGATCGTCCTCACGCCACGGCCGTTCGCCGCGACCGTCAAAGACATAATCGGTCGAGACATGGATGAGCGGCACGCCGCGTCGCGCGGACGCCTCGGCCAGGTTGCGGGCGCCCCGGTAATTGACCGCCATCGCCGCATCGGGCTCGGCTTCGGCGCGGTCGACCGCGGTATAGGCGGCGGCATTGACGACGAGCGACGGCTCGACCTGCACAAAAGCGGCGGTGACGGCGTCGAAATCCGCGACGTCGAAGCCCGGCCGGCCGAACGCCGTGACACGCGTGCCATCGGGCCACTTGTACCGCATGAGCTCGGTCGCGAGCTGTCCGCTGCGCCCGACGACCAGGACATTCATGACGCGGCCGTCGCGAGCCCGAGACGGCCGCCGTCATAGCGCTCGCGCATCGCCGCGCACCACGCCCCGTTGGCGACATACCATGCCACCGTCTTCGCCAGCCCGCCCTCGAACGTCTCGCGCGCGCGCCAGCCAAGCTCGTGCTCGATCTTCGCAGGGTCGATCGCATAGCGCAGATCATGGCCCGGCCGGTCAGGGACGAAGGTGATCGCGCTGTCGTGCCGTTTCCCGTCCGCCCGCGGCGCAAGCTCGTCGAGCGTGCGGCAGATCGACCGCACCACGTCGATATTGCTGCGCTCGTTGCGGCAGCCGACATTGTAGCTCTCGCCGACCCGCCCGCGCGTCAGGATATCGATGAGCGCCCGCGCGTGATCGTCGACATGGAGCCAGTCGCGCACATTCTCGCCCTTGCCATAGATCGGCAGCGGCTTGCCGGCGAGCGCGTGCGTGACCGTCAGGGGGATGAGCTTTTCCGGAAACTGCCACGGCCCGTAATTGTTGGAGCAATTGCTGAGCACGACGGGCAGACCGTATGTGTGGTGCCAGGCGCGGACCAGATGGTCCGACGCGGCCTTGGTCGCGGAATAGGGTGAGCGCGGGTCATAGCGCGTGTCCTCGGTGAAATAGCCCGCAGCGCCCAGCGAGCCGAACACCTCGTCGGTCGAAATGTGATGGAAGCGGAAGGACGCCTTGCGCCCGGCTTCGAGGCCGCGCCAGTGCCGGAGCGCCGCGTCCAGCAGGATTTGCGTTCCCACCACGTTGGCCGCGACGAACCCCGCGGGCCCGTCGATCGAGCGGTCGACATGGGTCTCGGCCGCAAGATGCATGATGGCGTCCGGGTCGTCCGCCGCGATGATTTCGGCCACGGCAGCGGTTTCGCAGATATCGGCGCGCCGCACCCGAAGCCGTGGCGATGACAGACCCTGCAAGTCGAGGCTTGCCGCATAGGTGAATTTGTCGAGCACCACCGCTTCGTGGCTCGTCTCCGCGACGATGTGGCGGATGACGGCCGAGCCGATGAAGCCCGCACCGCCGGTTACCAGGATGCGCATGGGAAGATCGGCTGCGCGCGGCTCAGGCGGCCGCGGCCGAACCGGCGAAGGTGCAAACCTCGCCCAGATCGGCAAGGAGCGGCAGCATCTTGTCCTTTTCGGAAAGCTCCGCCTCGGTCTTCGAGATCGGCCAGGCTATGCCGAGCGCGGGATCGTTCCAGCGGATGCCCCGCTCGTGCGCCGGCGCATAATAGTGGTCGACCTTGTAAAGAATCTCGGTCTCCTCCTGCATGGTGCAGAAGCCGTGGGCGAAGCCGGCCGGAATGAAGATCTGATTCCAATCCTCGTCGCTCAGCACGGTCGCGATGTGCTGACCATAGGTCGGCGAGCCGGTGCGGATGTCCACCACGACATCGAACACGGCGCCGCGCAGGACCCGCAGCAGCTTGGCCTGCGCGAACGGCTCGATCTGAAAATGGAGACCGCGCACCACGCCTTTCTTGCGCGAGAGCGAATGATTGTCCTGCACGAACTCGTTGACGATGCCGATCTCGGCATAGGCGCGCTTGCTATAGGCTTCGGAGAAGAATCCGCGGCTGTCGGCATGGCGCGTGGGCCGAAGCAGCTTCACGTCACGGAAATGGGAGCTCAGGACTTGCATTCTCAAATCCTCATGTCCTGCTTTAACCCGGCAAACCAACGGGTGTCTCAAGCGGACCGGAAAATAAGCGAAGCGATCATACTGGCATAAGGTTAACGACTCCATAGTGAAACGCGCGTACGGGGCAAAACCTTTGACCCCGGCCGCGAGACATCCTTTGGTAACCGGCACCGCCCAAGATACGGGCAGGCATTTTCTGGCTTTCGGCGAGGGGCGATGGTAGGACGGGCCGCAATTCTCGTCACCCGATGCACGGGACGTGCATGAGGATGTCTCCCTTGCCGAAGGTCAGCGTGGTGACCGCCGTCTACAATGGCGGGAAGTATCTTGAAGAAACGCTGCGCAGCATCCTGGACCAGACGTTCGACGATTTCGAATACGTCCTGGTCGATGACGGGTCGACCGACAATAGCGTCGAGATCATCCGCTCGATCGGCGACCCCAGGATCCGCCTTTTCGTCAATGATCAGAACCGGCGGCTCGTCTATACCCGCAACCGCGGCATCGCCGAGGCTCGCGGCGAATTTATTGCCTTGACGGATCACGACGACATATCGCTGCCGACGCGGTTTGCCGAGCAGGTTCGCTGCCTTGACGCCAATCCGGCCTATGGTCTGGTCGCGACCTGGTACGACTATATCAACCTCACCGGCGTCCCGGTCCGCAAGCGCGCCTATCGGCGGTACGCGCCCGAGGAATGCAAGGTCTCGCTGCTTTATCGGAACCTCTACGGCAACTCGACCTTGATGATCCGCCGCACGGCGCTTCCCGATCCCCCTTACGCGCCGGAATTCCCGCTGTGCGAGGATTATGATTTCATCGCCCAGGTGGCCAAAAAACATCCAATCTGGATGCTGCCGGAGGTCCTGGTGAAGTACCGACTCACCACGGGGAGCTATTCCAACTTCGTGGGCAAGCCGACCTTCGACCTCGCCCGGGTCTTGAAGCGGCGGCTTCTGGTCGAGATGGGGGTGGAGCCGACCGAGCGCGAGCTCGACCTCCATCACAGCCTCGAAACGAATCACGAGGAGGTCGACCTCGACATGCTCCGGGAAATGCGGATTTGGCTCGAGCGTCTCGTCGCGGCGAACGAGCGGTCCCGGGTCTATGAGCCGCGGGCGTTTGCCGCCATCACCGGCAACGAATGGTTCGAGCTGTGCCGAGCCGCATCGTGGCTTGGTAGCGCCATCTGGCCGCTTTATCACAGCTCGTCCCTGGCGCCCGTCTCGCATTACGGACACGCGGACCGGCTCAAGCTGTTCGTGAAATGCGTCCTTGGCAATGCGCGGCGCGCCTACGCCGCCGCGGTTCATTCCTAAGGACGGCTCGGCTCCCACCTCAAGCTCGGAATCCGGCTTTCCTCTCCCGGCTTCGAAATCCGCTTGCATCGGTACTGTTAAGTACCGTACATTGGTACCAATGCGTACCAAAGATTATCCGGGGGAGACCGCCATGGCGACCGCGAAAGAGGCGCCGATCGTGCGGCTCGATCATGTCGTCAAGACCTATCGTGCCGGATCGATCGAGGTCGAGGCGCTGCGCGGCATCAGCCTCGACATCCCCGCCAACCGCTTCACGATGGTGGTGGGACCGTCCGGCAGCGGCAAGACGACGCTCCTCAACCTCATCGGCTGCATCGATGCGCCGACGCGCGGCACGGTCGAGGTCGCGGGCCAACCGATCGCCGCCCTCGACGACAACCGCCTGTCCGATTTTCGCGCGCGGAATATCGGTTTCATCTTTCAGAATTTCAGCCTCGTTCCGGTGCTCTCGGCTTATGAGAACGTGGAATATCCGCTCCTGCTGGTCGGCATGGCCGCGGCCGAGCGGCGCCGGCGCACGCTCGCGATGCTCGAGGCGGTGGGACTTGCGGCGCAAGCGCGCCAGCGCCCGAACGAGCTCTCGGGCGGCCAGAAACAGCGGGTCGCGATCGCCCGCGCCCTTGTCAAAGGACCGCAGATGGTGCTCGCCGACGAGCCGACGGCCAATCTCGACACCGCGACCGGCGCCGCCATCATCGAGCTGATGCGCAAGGTGCAGGAGGATTCGCACACCACCTTCATCTTCTCGACCCATGATCCGCATGTGATGTCGCATGCCGATGAGACCTTCACCATCCGCGACGGCGCGGTGGTCGCGCACACGGAGGGAGCGGTCGCATGATGCTTCTCCTGAAGATCGCGCTGCGCAACATCCTGCGAAACCGGCGCCGCTCGCTCATGACCGGCTCGGCGGTCGCGGTCGGCGCGCTCGCGGTGTTGTTGTTCGGCGCATTCCAGTCGTTCCTCTTCCTCGGCCTCGAGACCAACCTGGTTCAACGCACGGGCCACCTTTCGGTGTTCCGCTCGGGCTATTTCCTTTATGGCGCCGGCAATCCGTCGGCCTATGGCATCCCCGACTACAAGGCCGTGATGGATCGTATCGCCAAGGACCCGGAGATCGCGCCGCTTATCGCCGTCATCACGCCAACCCAATCGCTCGTCGGCATCGCCGGCAATTTCGAAGGCGAGAACGACGCCTCGAAAACCTTCCTGGGCGTCGGCGTCATCCCGTCCGACCGCGACCGGATGCGGCAGTGGAACGCCTATGGCGCCGGCCGCGTCTGGGGAAGGGACACCCGGCTTTCCGATGACGACGAGCAGCGCGGCCTCGTCGGCGGCGGCGTCGCGCGCATCCTCAATCTGTGCGGCGCGTTGAAGCTCGACAACTGCCCGCCGGCGCCGGCGCTGCCGAGCGATGACGTCGCGACCGGCGCACCCGCGAGCGCCGACATCACCGACCTCGTGAACCGCGAAGCGGCGTCTCAAGGCAAGCCCGTGGCGCAAGCGATGCCGCGCATCGACCTTCTGTCGGCGACCGCCGGCGGCGCGCCCAACGTCGTCTCGCTCGAAGTGAGCGGCGTCGATCCGCAAGGCGTCAAGGAGCTCGATGACAGCTACGTGGTGATGCACCTCGCCCTGGCGCAGCAGCTCGTCTATGGCCGCGGCGAACACCGCGCGACCGGCATCGTGCTGCAATTGAAGAGCACGTCGGACGTCCCTGTGGTGCGGGCGCGGCTCGAGCGGCTGATCAAGGATGCCGGCCTCAATCTCGAGGTGCGCGATTTCCGCGAGATCACGCCCTTTTATGGCCAGGTGGTGGCGCTGTTCGGGTCGATCTTCCTGTTCATCTCGGTGATCATGGGCGTGATCGTGCTGTTCGCCGTGGTCAACACCATGACGATGAACGTGATGGAGCGCACCAACGAGATCGGCACCACCCGCGCCATCGGCGTGCGCCGCGGCGGCATACGCTGGCAATTCATCGCCGAAGGCGCGCTTTTGGGCGCGATCGGCGCCACCGCGGGGCTGGTGCTCGCAATCATCGCCGCATGGTTCGTCAACCGGGCCGGCATCACGTGGCTGCCGCCCGGGAACGCCAATCCGATCCCGCTGCGGCTCGAAATGTCCGGGACCGGACGCCTCATCGCAGGCACGTGGCTGGGCCTCGTGCTGGTCGCCATCGTCGCGGCGCTGGTGCCTGCAAACCGCGCCGCGAAGCTGCCGGTGGTCGACGCGTTGAGGCATGTCTGATGCGACACACCCTGCTGATCGTCCTGGCGCTGTTGGCGGCCGCTCTTCCCGCCTCGGCGCAAACGGCGCAAGACATCGTCGCCGGCTCCGACAAGATCCGAAACCCGGGTCAGCCGTTCCGGTCGACCGACACGCTGGTCGAGTATGTCGCCGGCAAGGAGCGCGACCGGGATCAGCTTGTCGTCTATGCCAAGGTCGACCCAAAGACCGGGCAGTTCCGCAACCTGGTGAAATATGTCGAGCCGCCGCGAGACGCCGGCAAGATGGTGTTGCTCGATGGGCGCAATCTATGGTTCTACGACCCGGCCTCGAAGGCGAGCGTGCGGATTTCGCCGCAGCAGCGCCTCATCGGCCAGGCGGCGATCGGCGATATCCTGACCATCAATCTCGCGGTCGATTACACCGGCACGCTGATCGGATCGGAGACGATCGAGGATGCGAGCAAGCAGAACCGCAATTGCTGGCATCTCGACATGAAGGCGGCGACCGACACGGCGACCTACAACCGGGTCGAATACTGGATCGAGCACGACACGTTCTATCCGATCAAGGGCAAGTTCTATTCCGACAGCGGGCGGCTTTTGAAGATCCTCTACTACCGGGACTTTGCGCAGCGCCTGGGCGGGATTCGCCCGAACGAGGCCATCATCATCGACGCGGTCGATAGCTCGCTGGTCACGACGTTGCAGTTCGGCCAGGACAGCTTCACCGACATTCCGGAATCCTGGTTCCAGCGCGATTTCCTCCCCCGGCTCGGCGCGCAATGAGGTGCGGCGCCGGCTGGGCCGCGGCGGCGACCCTTCTGGTCGCGGCGCCGGCCTTGGCGCAAGAGAACAACGACCTGAACTTCATCCCGGAGGCGGTCCAGCAGGCACCGCCCGCCCCGCCGCCCGAAGCGGCGATCGACCAGGATCAGCGCATCTATCTCGAGAACGCGGCGACTCTGACGGCGCGGCGGTCCGGGCTCGTGCCCACCCCTCCGCCGGCCGGGCCGGATTGGGAAGAGCGGCTCTTCCTCGACGCGCAGAAGGACTGGCACCTCTTGCCGGAGCTCGACTTCGCCTATAGCGGCCGCCTCAATCTGCGCGCCGAGGACACGATCGAGGTTCCGAGCCACGAGGATGTGCGGCACGATTTCCGCGAAGGCTATGTGAGCTGGAAGCCCGCGGAGGGCGTGTTTTTCGATGCCGGCCGCATCAACCTGAAAGGCGGCGTCGCGGCCGGGTTCAACCCGACCGACTTCTTCAAGACCCGTGCGGTGGTGGAACCCTTGTCGCAAGACCCCGCCACGTTGCGCGAGGACCGGCTCGGCACCGCCATGGTCGAGGCGCAGAAGATCTTTCCCGACGGCGCGTTGACCGCCGCTTTCGCGCCAAAGCTGGACGATCCGCGGCCGATCTACACCAACACCGACCTGCCGGTGGTGCGGCCGATGTTCGACCGCACCAATGGGCAAGACCGGCTGCTGCTCAAGGGCAATTGGAATATCGGCGAGGATCTGAGCCCCGAGCTGCTCTATTACCGCGAAGGCGGGTCGAGCCGGGTCGGCGCCAACCTGACCAAGCCGATCGGGCAGACCACGGTCACCTATCTCGAATGGGCGGGCGGACGGCAGACGAGCCTCATCGATTCGGCGCTCTCGTTCGGGCGCGAGGTCGGCACCATTCCCGAGACCGCGCCAAACGCGCTGCCGGTGAGCGGAGGATCGTTCTTCGGCAATCAGGTAGCCGTCGGCGCCTCCTATACCGGCGAGAGCAAGATCACCTGGAATTTCGAGTATCACTACAACGAGATGGGATTCTCGCCGCAAGATTGGCGCAACTGGTTCGCGGCGGGCGCGGCCAATGCGGGCCGCGCCGCGGTGACGAACGAGCTTTGGTATA
>DATJLY010000041.1:0-2691 GCA_035509095.1 Allostellaceae bacterium
CATGTCGCGGCCAAGCAGGCATCCTGCGAGTTGGGCCGATATGTCGCCCATCAGGTCGACCGGCAGCCGTGTATTGTTCTCGATGATGCGATAGATCTCTTCGATGGGCTCGCCCTTCGACCACAATTTGATGGAGCGAAGCTGCAGCCCCTCCATGAAGATGTCCGTCGTGTGCGCGCTCGTGACGCCGCCGATATCGACCCAATGCACGTTGATGGCAAAGAATCCGACGAGGGTCGCGTGGCCCGGCCCGGCAAAGACAGGCGTATACATCACCGTGTTGTTGAGATGCTGCCCCTGCACCGCGGCGTGATTGCAAAGGACGATGTCGCCCTCGAAGAGGCGCTCGCGCCCATAGATCGCGAGCCCGTCTCGGACCGCCGTCCCTACCGTGTCGGCGACGAACGGCGGCATGCCGCCCGTCGATTGCGCGACGAGATGGCCCTCGGTGTTGACGAGGCCGACGGCAAAATCCTTGTACTCGTAGACATAGGGGCTGAACGCCGTGCGCGTGATGTTGGCGTCGATCTGATCCGCGATCGACACGACGCCATGTCGGATGACGGCCAGGGTGATCGGATCGATCGTCGTCACGGAGTCTGGAAGCTGCGTGATCGTATCCATGAGCGCACCCTGTCTACCATGTTCGCCCCAGTCTACACCGACCTAAGCGCTGCCGCAGCGTATCCGGATCTCGCCCATTGGGCCGATCTCGAAATGATCGCCCGGCCAAACCAGGGTCGTCGACCCATATTCCTCGATGACCGCGGGGCCCGCCGCCGCGAAACCTGGCTTCAGCGCGTTCCGGTCGTAGACCCGGGTGGCGGCCGTGCCGACAGTCTTGCCGAAATAGACGGAGCGGCTTGCTTCGGCCCGCCCGACACCCGCCCGGCGCGGCAAGCTCGCGATGTCCGGACGGCGCAGCTTGGCGAAGGCTGACACCAGCACGGCTTGCAATTCCGCCGGGGCCTTGGAATCCGCGTGACCGTAACGCCGCTTGTAATCGCGGGTGAAGGCGTCGCGGATGGCGGCAACGCTATCGAGCCCGGTGATCGGCACCTTGATGCTGTGGCGCTGCCCCCGGTAGCGCATCTCGGCGTAGCGCTCGTAGAAGATCTCCGTCGCGCCGAACTCGCGGGTCAGCGCATCGGCCGCCTCGGCTTCCATGGCGCGGTAATGCGTGTCGATCTCGGCGACATTCTTTTCGTCGAGCACGCCGGCGAACGTCTTCGAGAAATCGACGCGGGCATCCGCCAACAGCATGCCGATCGCGGAAAAATTGCCGGGCTCGGGCGGGATGATGACAGTGGGGATCGAAAGCTCGCGGGCCAATGCCGAGGCGTGGAGCGGACCGCCGCCGCCATAGCTGAACAGCACGAAGTCGCGCGGATCGAGCCCATGCTCGATCGAGACGCGGCGGATCGCGCCGGCCATCGTCACGGTCGCGATCTCGAGGCTCCCTTCGGCCATCTCGATGACGCCCTGCTCACCCCGATAACCCAGCGGCGTTGCGATCTGATCGGCGATCGCCTGCTTTGCCATCTCCGTCGTCAGGGTCAGCTCGCCGCCCAGGAACCGCTCGGGATTGAGACGCCCGAGCACGAGATTGGCGTCCGTGACGGTCGGCGCGGTCCCGCCCCTGCCATAGCATACCGGTCCCGGCGTCGATCCCGCGCTCTGCGGCCCGACATTGAGGCGGTTCTGCCCGTCAAGCCAGATGATCGAGCCGCCCCCCGAACCGACCTCGACAATGTCGATGACCGGCGACTTGATCGGAAAGCCCTTGATGTATCCGTTCGCATAATAGACCGAGTTGACCGAGAACCGGCCGCGCTCCACAAGCGCGCACTTCGCCGTCGTGCCGCCCATGTCGAAGGCGACCACGTTGTCGAAGCCCAACGCCTCGGCATAGGCGCCGGCGCCAATGCAACCGCCGATCGGCCCCGATTCCACGAGCCCGATCGGCTGACGACAGGTGCGGGCGACCGACAGGAGCCCGCCATTCGATCCCATCATGAACAGCGAGCCGCGATACCCACGGGCGGTCAGATCCTGTTCGAGGCGACGGATATAGGTGTTGACCTGCGGCCCGACATAGGCGTTTGCCGCCACCGTCGAGCACCGCTCATATTCATACCATTCCCGCGTCAGCTCGGTGCTGCAGGTCACGTAGGCGGCGGGAAGCAACTGCCTCAAAAGGTCCGCCGCGCGCTGTTCATGCGCCGGGTCGAGATAGGAGCTCATGAAAAAGACCGCGACCGCTTCGATCTCGAGCCGCTTCAACTCGTCCGCCACGCGATGAAGCGCGGCCAGGTCGAGCGGCGTCACCACCGCGCCTTTCGCATCGACGCGCTCGGGCACCTCGAAGCGCAGCTCGCGCGGGATCAATGGCTCGTCGCGCTGGTAGTGGAGATCAAACGGGTCGGGCCGATTGGCGCGCGCGATCTCGAGCACGTCGCGAAATCCGGCCGACGTCACGAGCGCGGTCTTGGCGCCGCGCCGCTGGATCAGCGAGTTGATGACGAGGGTCGTGCCGTGGTTGAAGAAATTCGCCTCGGCCGGCTCGATCTTCGCCTTCGCCAGGCAATCAAGGATTCCATCGACGAAATTGGCGTAAGTCGTCGGGCTCTTGGTGTAAGCGACCTTCCGCGTGTCATGATCGAAGGCGACAAGGTCGGTGAACGTCCCGCC
>DATJLY010000042.1:0-2405 GCA_035509095.1 Allostellaceae bacterium
TTGGCGCTTCAAGGACGCGCAGCCCCAGCCCCGCCCCTATCAGACCCCACACCCGCCGATCTGGGTGGGCGGCCACAGCGAGACCTCGTTCGAATACGCCGCCGAGCATAATTTCCACGTCGCGCAGAACATCGACGTGGAGCGACTCATCACCGAGAAATTCGCCTTTTTCCGCGCGGCGTGGCGCCGGCACAACCACCCGGGGCCGATGCCGAAGCTGATGCTGGTGCGCCATGTCCATGTGGCCGAGACCGACGCCGAGGCGCGCGCCGAGGCCGAGCCCTATATGCTCGAAGGCCTGATCGGGCTCGACGGGGTGAAGCGCGCCAAGTCGTTGAAGCCCGAAGAGGCGACGCCGCAAATGCTCGAAACGGCGCGGGTCTATCTCCGGACCGCGGAATCCTATGAATTCTGGATCGACGAAGGGCTCGCCTTCGTCGGCAGCCCCGAGACGGTCGCGCGCGAGATCGCGGCGCAACAAAGGCGCGTCGGACACGACATCCTGCTCAGCCAGCACAATATCGGCAACATGCCGCACGAGATGGTGCATCGTTCGATAAGGATGTTCGGCGAGCGGGTGATACCGGCGTTCGCGGAGCGCGCGCTCGCCTGACCGGAAGGAGACGGGGAAATGCTGACCGAGATCACCGTGGCCGAGCCGATCGAGAAGATCGTCGATGACTGGGATTTTCTCTCGGACGCGATCGTCGGCAAATTCACCTCGTTCCGCGGCGTCGGCCAGAACATCTATGGAATCCGGCGCCGCGTCATCACCCGGACCGAGATCGTCGATCCGCGCAAGGGCAGTTTCGCCGAATTCCTGGAGCTCGGCCCCGCAGGCGCGGTGAAGCAGACCTTCATGCCGATGCGTCTCCATGTCACCGCCGCCGGCACGCCCCACCGCGTGCCGCACAGCATGGGGTTCTGGCACATCAACGACATGGACGAGCTTTATCTACCGCTGCCCCGCGCCGATGGCGATCCGCTTGGACATTTCGTCGTGATCATGCAGACGCCCCAGGGCAGCGAAGGCGAAAGCTTCGTCTTCTATTGCGAGCGCTGCGCCACCCTCCTGCACGAGGTCTATTGTCCCACCGGCCAGATCGGGCTCCCCGGCATCTTCCGCGCCGAGGAGCGTGCCGTGCGCGAATTCAACGCCGATCCGAAGAAGCGCGTCTGCGTCGAATGCGGCCACGTCAATCCCGCGGGCTATTGTTGGAACACCGCGAAGGACACCGAGGAAGAGCGCGCCGCGCGCGCCCTGTGGTGAGCGCGATGGCACGGGCTTTTGCGCTGCTGCTCGTCGCGTCGGTAATGCTTGCCGCGCCGGCAATGGCGCAGGATGGCGGGCGTATCCCGGTCAAGGTCGGCGTTTCGGGCCGGCCGGACCAGGTCTCGCTCGAGCTGGCGATGCGGCGCGGCTATTTCGCGAAGGAAGGGCTCGACGTCGAGTATGTGCAGGCCAGCTCGGGCGAGGAGATGGTCCCATCGCTCGCGGCCGACCAGATCCAGGTGGGCAGCGGCTCGCCCAATGCCGGCCTCTTCAATGCTTTGAACCGCGGCATCGACATCCGGATGGTCGCGGACTTCGCCCATGTCGGCCCCAAGGGCGACCGATCCGTATCGGTGGTCGCGCGGTCGGACCTGTTGGATTCGGGCACCATCAAGACGCCCGCCGATTTGAAGGGCCGCTCCGTCGGGTTCGGCCCCGGCGCCGGACAGGTCAGCGAGATTCTGTTTGACACCCTGTTCAAAAAGGAAGGCTTCACCATCAAGGACGTTACGGTCCGCTTCATGCTGTTTTCGGATTCGCTCGCGGCGATGGGCAGCAAGTCGCTCGACGCGGCGTTCCTGGTCGAACCGCTCGTCACCGCGGCCGAACAGAAGAACATCGCGCGCGTCCTCATCGACGCCGGCAGCATCATCCCGGGCACGGAGCTGTCCGTTTGGTACTACTCACCCGCGTTCGCGAAGAACAAGAACGCCGCGACCAAGTTCATGGTCGGATTCCTGAAAGGCGCGCGCGACTATCACGACGCGTTCTTTGACGGCAAGGGCAAGGACGAAGCGATCAAGCTTTTGATCCAGTATTTGCCGGTGAAGGACCCCGCCCTGTGGCAGGCCTCGCGCCAATTCACCGACATGAACGGCAATCTCAATGTCGATGACCTGAAGCGCCAGGCCGCGTTCTACAAGGCCGAAGGGCTCGTCACCGGCCCCATGCCCGATGTCGACGCGCATGTCGACACGAGCTTTGCCGAGGCGGCGGTGAAGGTCCTGGGCGCGCGCTGACTAGGCGCTCAGCGATTGAAGGCGCGGCGCCACTTCGGCCACGAAACGCCGCATCGAGCGGGCGCGCTGTTCGTTCGTCGCCCAATCCTTGCCGGTGACCAGAAGCAGCATCC
>DATJLY010000043.1:0-2049 GCA_035509095.1 Allostellaceae bacterium
ACGAGCACGCAGTCGCGCGGATCGTGGCCCTGCTCGATCGTCGACTTGCGGATCAGGTCGGCCATCTGCGAGTTGATGATGCGGAACACCCCCACCGCCACCTCCTCGGGCTCCATCCCCAGGCGCGCGCCGACCGACGCCAGCGCGCTCAGCGCGAGGTCGCGATCGAGGCGCATCCGCCCGCCGAGGAAGTGCGACGCGTCGAGGTAGCCGAGCACGAGGTCGGCGTCGGTCACGGTCGGCTGCTCGCCCCCCAAGCCGTAGCAGGCGGGACCGGGATCGGAGGCGGCACTCTCCGGGCCGACCTGGAGCAGGCCGAGACTGCTGATGCGCGCGATGCTGCCGCCGCCGGCGCCGATCTCGAGCAGATCGTAGACCGGCAGCGAGACGGGATACCCGCTCCCCGCCTTGAAGCGGTGCACGCGTCCGACCTCGAAGGCGCGCGTGCGCGCGGCCTGGCCGTTCTCGATGATGCACAATTTCGCCGTGGTGCCGCCCATGTCGAAGGCGAGCATGGTATCGAGCCCGATCAGCCGGCCGAAGAAGGCGACCGCCTCGACGCCCGCGGCGGGCCCGGATTCGAGAATCTGGACCGGGAAGCGTTTTGCGGTCTCGACCGTCGCCGTGCCGCCGTTGGAGAGCATCAGGAACAGGCTGCGCGCGAAACCGCGCGACTTGAGGCCGCCGTCGAGCCGCTCGATGTAGGCGCTTGCGACGCGCTTCACATAGGCGTCGATCACCGTGGTCGAGGTGCGCTCGAACTCCTTGGGCTCGGGCAAAACCTCGTGGGAGAGCGAGAGATCGACCTCGGGCAGCTCGGCGCGAAGGATTTCGGCCGCGCGCCGCTCGTTCTCGGAGTTCCGATAGGAATGGAGGAAACAGATCGCGACCGCCTTCACGCCCTCGCGCCGGAAGAGGGCGGCGGCGGCGCGCACTTCCGGCTCGTCGAGCGTCTCGATCACGCTGCCGTCGGAGAGCGTGCGCTCGGAAACGCCGACCCGAAGCCGGCGCGGCACCAGGGGCGGCGGGAAACGGATGAACATGTCGAAGACGGTGTAACGCACCTCGCGCGCGATCTCGAGGATGTCGGCAAAGCCCTTGGTTGTGAGCAGGCCCGTTTTGCTGCCCTTGCCCTCGAGGATCACGTTGGTCACGAGGGTGGTCGCGTGGATAATGTCGTGGGCGGCGGGGAGGAGATCGGGCAGGGCGGCGGCGAGTTTCTCGAGGCCGGTATAGACGGCGAGCTCGGGCCGTTCGGGTGTGGTGAGCGTCTTCTCGATGCGAATCCGCCCGCTCGACTGGTCGGTCACCGTGAAGTCGGTGAACGTCCCGCCGATGTCGATTCCGATGCGGTATTTGTCGCTTGCCACCCGTTCGTCCAACATGTTCAATGTTATTGAACAGCACTGTTCCACATGCCGGGATGGGGCGCAAGCGTGAATCGCGCCGCGGCGGAAGCCGATGCCGACCGAGCGTCCAGGGGAACCGCACATGACATTCGTCAACGAGCCGGAAATCGCCGTCGACTGGCCGCGCAACGATTATTCGCGCATACCCTATCGGCTGTTCCACGACCCGCAGATCTACGAGCTCGAGATGCAGCGCGTCTTCCGCGGCCCGGTTTGGAATTATCTCGGCCTCGAAGCGGAGCTTCCGAACGTCAACGACTTCCGCACCACCTTCGTCGGCGACGTCCCGGTCGTGGTGACACGCGGCCCCGACGGACACGTTCACGCGTTCGTCAATCGCTGCGCCCATCGCGGCGCCCAGATCGTGCGCAAGACCCACGGCAACGCGAAGGATCTGATTTGCATCTATCACCGCTGGTGTTACTCGATCGACGGCAGCTTGATCGGCATTCCGTTCAAGCGCGGACTCAAGGGCCAAGGCGGAATGCCCGATTTCGACATGGCGGCCAACGGGCCGGAGAAGCTCAAGGTCGCGAGCCTGCGCGGCATGATCTTCGGCACCTTCTCCGAGCGCACCGAGCCGCTCATGCATTATCTCGGCGCCTTCGGCTGCGGGCTCATCGAGCGCATGCTGAAGAAA